>NZ_JAVLBN010000059.1:0-11403 GCF_031581065.1 Salibacter sp. | reverse complement strand
AAGTTCATCTAATCTTTGACTGTGGTCAAAGAGCAAGATTCACTAAGAGTTGAGGTTGAGTCCCGTTCCTTGCGTCACGAGCTTAGTGCTGACCGATAGCGTCAGTAGTAAGGTTGAGGTCAAGGTTTAGGTTGAGAGCGTTCTAATGTTGGTTTTGGAAGGTTTGTAACGCAGCGATTGCAACGAGCTTTTATGTTAGCTCTGCATTAACGCAGCGCACGCAGCGGGTTCGCTGACGCTCACTTTTGGGGTTTGTTTTTAGCCGCCAGACCCGTTCCGCAGCAAGTGCGTGGATCTAAGAATTACTAACCATTGACTTGCGTCAAATGTCAAGTTCTACTAAGAGATACTGAGCCGTGTTTTGAGTATTCTAATGATGATCGCTTTGTGAAATAAATTTAGTTCACGGAGCTCACAAAGCATACACAATGCTCACGAAGATTGATGAATACTTAGTGTTTGCTGCAATCCCACTCTGTGAAACAACGTGATACTTTATATGCGAGTAGAGGGTGTATCAATACCGAAAAATGATAGATTTTTCGGTATTAAAAGGCAATTCGTTAAAATTTAAAAACCTGATTTAGGAGTGTTTACATTATTACTCCATAATGAATTTTAAACTTTAATGCCCCTTTTGATACACCCTCTTGGAAGAACAAGTTGAGTGCTGTAGGCACGAATTCACATAACTCTGGGCTTCAGCCCAAAGCAAAATGAAAGAGTGCTGACAACGAGTGCTGTAAGCACGGACCACAGAATAATAGAGAAGTCATGCTTTTTAAAGTGAACCGTACCTACGGCACTCAAAGTATTGTTTGTACACTTTGACTCCGGGTTGTCACCCGAAGATAGATGTGAATCGTGCCTATGGCACTTGAATAGTAGAAACCACCGCTTCTGCAAAACCTATTTTATATGGATCAGAATTATGCTAATTTCATTTTATGCTTTTTTAGAACATTTGTTCAATTAGCGTTTAAACGTGAGGAATAGATACTCAAACCTTTGGGTGAAATTCTTCACTCTGTTCAATAGCATACATGATTTGATGCATGATTTTATCGTCATCCTCATCGTAATTGATGATGAGCGGCTCTTTAAATGTCAGTTTGATCTCAGTTCCTTTTTTCTTGATGCGTAATCCCTTTTTGTCAAAAGCTCTTCTAAAACCATCGATGACAATAGGAACAACAATCGGATGGTTTTTCTTGATCATGTGGGCAGTTCCTTTACGGCCCTTGACAAATGGAGTAGTGGTTCCTTGCGGAAAGGTAATCACCCAGCCGTCTTTCAGCGCCTTGCTGATCTTTTCTACATCTTCTTTATCAACTCTTCGTCTAACAGATTTTCCTTTTTCACGCCATGAACGTTTGATGAGGATACCTCCACCTTTGGTAAACAACCTCGGTAAAATTCCTGACTTCATTGTTTCGCGTGCTGCGATGAAATAAATTCTCAAAATCGGATTGAAAAGAGTAAGGATACTGCCAATTCTATTCAGCACATTATTCTTTATATTGAATAGCGCCAGGATGATCAGGGCAACATCGGCAAAGTACGTTTGGTGATTACTCACAAAAAGCACATTACGCTTTGGCAAATTCACAATATGCTCACCTCCTTTGATTTGCGTGTCGTACAATCGCTTAAAACGATAGCGCACAACAATCCCCAAAACGAAAAACAAGATTCGTTTAAAGAAAATCCAATTGCCCAGGGCATCGCGTCTTATGAAAAACTTAAACAATACTGATATTCTTTAATGAGTCGGCAAAAGTAAGTATTGTAAACAATTATTTCTGTTTCGCTAATATTCATCAAATGTTACTTTTGCAGGCCTCATGAGAAAACAAGTAGCTGTCATTCTTTTATTGACGGTCTTTTTGGCTGGTTGCAAGGACAATATAGAGAAGGATAAAGAATCAAAAGGAGAAGATCTATCGCGGTCAGAGCCCGACTACCGAGCATTCAGTGTTCCATTAGCGGCCTCTTTTCACCATTATTTTGAGTCGTTACACAAAGCCGGCCGGTTCAATGGGAATGTACTCATTTTTCGTGACGGACAATTATTCAAAGAATCCTATGGTTACACTAACTACAGGACAAAAGAAGAGTTATCACTCAATCATAAATTCCAACTTGCATCAGCATCAAAACCTTTTACAGCAACTGCAGTAATGCAGCTTGTACAGAGTGGGAAAATCAATCTTTCAGATTCTATCCAAAAGTTCTTCCCAAACTTTCCTTATCATGGTGTAACCGTACGCAGGTTGCTCAACCACCGCAGCGGATTGGGTAATTACATGTACATTACAGACTCTCTTTGGCAAAACCGGCAAATCCCGATGTGCAATGAAAACGCTCTCGATAGCTTCATCAAAGAGGAGCCGGAAATTTACTATCCGCCAAACTCACGTTTCGATTACTGCAACACGAATTACTTTTTGCTGTCAGCAATTGTGGAGAAGGTGAGCGGCTTATCATTTGAGTCGTACATGGCTAAATATATTTTTGATCCTCTCGGTATGAAGAATAGTCTTGTTTACAGCAATATGGACTACATGGAGATGGACAGCGTAGCAGTTGGACACAACGCTTATGGTACACCTAAAGCTGATTTCTACCTAAACGGAGTTGTAGGCGACAAAGGACTTTTTACTACTGTAGAGGACATGTTCCGTTTTGAGAGGGCCCTGACCAATGGGGAAATTCTTTTGCCTGCTTATAGCGATCTGATGGAAATCCCCAATTCAAAGTTGAACAGGAAGTACAAATCGTACGGATTGGGCTGGCGGATTAAGTATGTGAAAAACGGACTAAAAGTCGTGTATCATAATGGTTGGTGGAGAGGTTACCGAACCTATTTTATACGGGTTCCCTCTAAAGATATCGTAATCATAGCGCTCACCAACAGCATGAGAGGATCATTTCTCAAAACGAATGAGTTAGTTGGTCTTGTCCTGGAGGAGTAGGCTATTTAAGGCTTTCGTAATAAACATCTAAATCTACATTACCGCCCGATATGATGATACCCACATTTTTCCCTTCAAAGTGTCTCTTGTTTTCAAGGATAGCAGCTAAAGGAACTGCACAAGAAGGCTCAGCCATTATTTTGAGATGATGGTGAATCATTTTTAGTGCCTTGATAATTGTGTCTTCTTCAACTGTAAGGATTTGATCGATGTTTTCTCTAATGATTTCAAAGTTGATTTCTCCCAGTGATGTTCGCAATCCGTCAGCTATTGTTTGTGGATTTTCTTGCGGAAGCCTCTTTCCGGTTTTTATCGAGCGGTAAGCATCATCAGCACCTTTCGGTTCTGACCCGATTACTTTGGTATTTGGTGAAAAGTATTTTGCTGCCATGAGCGTTCCGCTCAACAATCCGCCACCGCCAACCGGGGCTAGCAGATAATCGAGACCTTCAGTTTGGTCAATAAGCTCCTGAGCCGCTGTGCTCTGACCGAGAACAACGTTTTCGTCATCATAAGGCGGAATAAACGTAGCACCCGTTTTTTCCTGTATACCGCTGCACGTTTTTTCGCGAGCAGCTTGAGTAGATTCGCAAATGATGACTTCAGCTCCATAGCCTCTCACTGCCTGCTTTTTGACGGTTGGAGCGTTTTCGGGCATCACAATATAGGCTTTGATATTGGCCAACTGAGCCGCTTTCGCAAGTGCTTGCCCGTGGTTGCCGCTCGAATGCGTAGTGACACCGTTTTTCTTTTGGTCAGAACCGAGTTGATTGACTGCATAGCTGGCACCGCGGAACTTGAACGAGCCGGTTTTTTGAAAATTCTCGCACTTAAAATAGAGGTTGGCTCCAACTTTTTTGTCGATCACTTCACTGGAGAACACAGGCGTTTTGTGAACAAGTTTGCTGAGCGTTTCCCGTGCCTTGAGTAATTGTTCTCGCGTGATGATGCTATTCCTCATCGGGTTTTTGCGCTTTGAAGTGGATTGTAAATGAAGAACCTTGACCCACTTTTGAGTCGATGTTGATTTGTCCGTCCATGAAATCGAGGCACTTTTTCACAATTGCCAGTCCGATTCCGGTACCTTCAATATTCTCGACATTTGAAGCCCTGTGAAACATTTGGAAGAGGAGTTTTACATCTTTTTTAGGAATTCCAATGCCGTGATCTTTTACTTCAATGCTCAACTCGCTATTCATGTAACCTACTTTTATGTCGATCTCTTTAGAATCCGGAGAGTATTTTATGGCATTCGTGAGCAGGTTATTGAGAATTTGCTTGAGCAAGCGCGTGTCAATCATTAGCTCTTCAGGGATATCACTCAGCTTTTTAATATTGAAATTATAACCATTTCCTAGTCCGTCCTTGAGATGATCGATCAACTTCTCAATATATTCTATGACTTTAGTTTCAGTTTTTTCCAGTTTCACTTTTCCGGCATCTGCCCTTGAGATAAAGAGTGTATCGTTAACTAACTCGGTCAGAGCCTGGACATTCCGTTGAATACTGTGGGTGTGTTTTTGAATTTTTTCACTGGGAGCTTTGTTATCTGCGTGGAAGTCGATCAATTGAGCAGAGCTGAGGATAGTTGTGAGTGGCGTTTTTAGTTCATGCGAAATGATTGTAACAATACGAGACTTGAGTTCACCCAGCTCTTTTTCTTTGGCCAGTGATTCCTTTAAATCCTCCTCGATGGCCTTTCTGCGGTCAACTTCCTGTTCTAATCGTTGGTTGTTAACGCTGAGCTCTCTGGTTCGTTCAGCTACTTTTTCCTCGAGTTGTTCGTTGAGTTCTTTGAGCTGATTTTCTCGTTTGATGAGTTCTTTTTCCAGTTTATGGCGATGGAGCGTCATTTCCACCATCGTGTACATTTGCTCTTTGCGAACCGGTTTTAATATATACCCATAAGTATTGCTGGAAATAGCACGCTGCATTGTTTCATTGTCAGAGTTTCCGGTGACGTAAATAACCGGAATCCCATTTTCTTCAATAATGATGTCTGCAGCTTTAATTCCGTCAATTTCACCCGGAAGTGAAATATCCATCAAAACCAGATCAGGTTTTTCACTTTTGCTCAATTCAATTGCTTCTTCAGCCTCGGTAGCGATCTTAGTGACTTCGTATCCAAGGCTCTGAGCCGTTTGTTTCATGTAAAGAGCAGTAACAGCATCATCTTCTGTAATGAGTATCTTGTGCATCATAATCAAGAGTAAAGTGGAAAATTACTTACTTTTTATCGAAAGTAGTGTATTTTAAAGGTTTGAATTTCTATTTTTGAACTGGTAACTAATGAGTATTTATGGCTGAAAAAGTAGTTGTTTTAGAGGATAATCCGGATGTAAGAAGTAATTTACAGGAAATACTTCAATCTGCAGATTATGATGTAGAAGTCGCTGAAAACGGCAAAATCGGAATTGAAGTAATCAAGCGCACTCAACCAGATTTGGTTTTGTGTGATGTCATGATGCCAGAGATGGACGGTTATGATGTATTGAAGTTAATGCGTAATAATCCATCTGTTGCTTCAACACCATTCGTGTTTTTAACAGCAAAAACAGCTAAGGAGGATTTGAGTCACGGTATGGAAATGGGGGCTGATGACTACATCATGAAACCGTTTACCATTGCTGAGTTACTCAAGCGAGTAAAAACAAGGCTCAACAAGCGCAAAGATATTGTCAAGCGTTCTGAAGAGAAACTGAGTGACATTACGAATTCCATTGGAATGCCCATTACACATGAGCTCAATGCTCCGCTCAAAACCATTGTGGGGATAGGTGAGCTCATCACAACCGAGCATTACAATATGGAAAAAAGTGAGCTCGTTGAGTTTGCTTCGTTGATCCACAAAGCCGGACTCGAGCTCAAGGATCTCGTTGGTAGAACGATGAATTTTTACGAGATTGAAGAACTCAAACACAACCCAGACAAGGTAAAAGAACTGAAGTCTTCTGTTTCAACTGAAATAAAAGAGGTAGTGGAGTCTATCGCTAATAAAGAAGCTAAAGAAATATTTAGAGAGAACGATCTCGTAATGTCAGTAGCTGATGGAAAAGTAGCTATGCCCGAATATTACGTAAAGCAAATTCTCTCCAACCTTATCAATAATGCTTTCAAGTTTTCTGTGAAAGGCTCAATGGTGCGTGTTGTAGGTGGAGTTGATAATCTACATGCTGTTATCAAGATAAGCGATGAAGGAATTGGAATGACTGATGAAGACATTTCGAAAATTGGTGCTTACAGGAAATTTGATGATGGTGAAAGCAAAAAAGGACTCGGTTTGGGTCTGACCAATGCAAAGAGATTGGTTGAAGTATTTGACGGATCTTTTACGATCAACAGCAATAAAGGAGTAGGGACGTTGGTTCAAATTAAGTTACCACTCAAGAAGTAGAAAATTCGTTTTTAATAAACACTAAGGGTTGCCGAATAAAGCAACCCTTTTTTTATGATTCAAACTCGGCTGTGTGATCACTGTCGTAAACTGATTTAACATCTTCAAATGCTCCGGTATCAGTGTTGAATGCCTTCCAGTATTCAAATGGCTCAACAAATAAATGAAGCGCTATTACAGGTTCTTCACCTTCGTTGATGAACTGGTGCATACCTTCATAATCGTTGATATAGGTCATTTCACCTTTCTTGAGCTTGTTGCGAAATACTTCTGCAACATCTCCTGTTGATTCGCCACCGGAGTATTTGATCTCTGTCAATTCGCCCTGCAGAATATACGCCCAACCTTGCTGGTGACCGTAATTATGAATAGCTGTTTTTTGTCCTGGTTTTATGCAGGTCATCATCAGTTCAAAGCCACCATTTCTAAAGATTCTGTTACGCGTATGTCGATCATCATTCCATGTGCAGTACTGTTTGCACTCTTTGATATCAATATCAATGTCTTTCAAAATTGACCCGTAAGTATCGTAAACAGGCCCGCGTTCAAGCTCTTTAACTAAGTCTTTAAGATTGTTGATTTTAGCCACGGTTCTCGGTTTTTATAATTTGCCGTGTAAAATTATAAAGGATGAATTGAACGTATTATGATTTTTGTCACAATTTGAAAGAGGAGGGAAAAAGTAATCGGGCTAGCTACTTGCATCGCACCGCTACAACCGTCTACCCTTGCTTCCTTCCGGACCTGGGGGAATTCGACAGGAGCTGGTCGTACAAGACTAACCCGATTGGCGGCAAAAGTATATATTCCGTTTAAATCATCAAGCGTTATCTCTTGTTTTTAGTAGTAATTTTGTGGATTCAATTTGGCTATATTTGTAGCATCACTCAAACTCAGTAAAATGAAGAACACATTAGACCGCGATTTTTTACTAAAGTTTGCACTACTGTTTGGATTGGTAAGCATTGCATATTCGGTATTAGCTTACGTACTTGGAGTTGACTACATGGTGAGCTTCAAGAATGTGACTTTCTCTGTTATTATTGGAGTAGTCGTACTTTTCATTGCCGGCTTTCAGTTGAGAAAACTCAACAATAACAACTTACCATTTTCACAGGCATTTAAAAACCTCATGATTATTGCTGTATTGGGCGTGTTCCTTTCTGTAATGTTTGATCTCGTTTTGAATAAAGTGATTGATCCCACGTTACAGCAAAGGGTAGCCGAAGCTACTATTGAAAAAACGATGAGCACGATGCAGAGTTTTGGTATGTCAGATGAAGAACTCGATAAAACATACCGGCAAATGAGGCAGAGTTACGAGCAAAATGATGGAAATCAGTATTCATTTATGGGGGTGCTTTCTTCATTTGCATTTGCCAGTCTATTCTGGATTATTCCTGTGCTTATTGTTAGCTTAGTCGCGAAAAAAACAAACGATTCACCCTTTGAAAAAAACGATTAATTTGGATATTTCCGTTGTTATACCGCTCTTCAACGAGGAGGAGTCACTTCCTGAATTGTATAAATGGATTGATCGCGTTATGCATGAAAATAACTTCAGCTATGAGGTGATTTTCATCGATGACGGCAGTTCAGATTCTTCCTGGTCTATAGTTGAGAGTCTCAGCTCAGAACACAGCGAAGCTAAAGGAATTCAATTCAGGAGAAACTACGGTAAGTCGGCTGCGTTGAATGTGGGATTTGATCACGCTCAGGGTGACGTTGTCATTACAATGGATGCCGATCTCCAGGACAGTCCCGATGAAATCCCTGACTTGTACAACCTCATTGCCAAAGAAGGGTATCACCTCATTAGTGGCTGGAAGAAAAAACGCTACGATCCACCTTCCAAAACAATTCCCACAAAGCTCTTCAACTGGGCTACTCGTAAAATGAGTGGTATTTATTTACACGATTTTAACTGCGGACTTAAAGCCTACGATATTGAAGTGGTAAAGAGTATTGAGGTTTACGGTGAAATGCACCGCTACATTCCAATGCTCGCCAAACAAGCCGGTTTTGATAGAATCACTGAAAAAGTAGTGGAGCACAGAGCCCGCAAATACGGAAGTTCAAAATTTGGGATGAGCAGGTTTGTAAATGGCTTTTTAGATCTCGTTACCATTTCATTTGTATCGAAATACAGCAAAAGACCGATGCACATTTTTGGTCTTATCGGAACGCTGATGTTTGTCATCGGGTTTGGGATTGTCATTTACCTGGGAGCTGAAAAAGCTTATTTCCTTTACAACCATATTCCCAAACGCCTGATTGCTGATAACCCGCTTTTTTACATCGCTCTCACTACAATGATTTTGGGAACACTGCTCTTTTTGGCCGGATTTTTGGGAGAGATGATTTCTCGTAATGCACCTGATCGCAACGTTTATTATGTTAGAAAAAAACAAAATCTCGATACGTAATTTCCTCTCGCTGTGTGTGGTTCTGACTGTGAGTATAACTTTAAGTGCTCAACAGCAAGACACACTAAACCAGATTGATAGTGATAGTAATAAACACGGCTACTGGATCAAGAAATATCCCAGTGGCGACAAAGAATACGAAGGGTATTTTGAACACGGTAAACCGATTGGTAAGTTCTCTTACTATAGCGGAGATGGTGTAAAATCTGCCCAAATGGTTTTTCACGAAGATGGCAGTGCTGAGGGAAAACTCTATTACGAAAATGAACAGGTTGCTGCTGAAGGTCCGTACTCAGAACCGGACATAAAATCTGGCAAGTGGACGTATTACGACCGAAACGGAAACGTAAAAATGGAAGTCCATTACGAAAACGATAAACGAAATGGCGACATGACTGTTTATTATGCTCATGGTCAGATCGCTCGCGAGACCAGTTTTGAAGACGGACTTGAAACGGGGTATAGAAAAGAGTATTTTCCCGATGGTAAAATCAAGATGGAAGGGAAGTACGTTGATGGAAATCCGGATGGACTCCAAAAGTTTTACTATCCCGATGGAAAGCTCAAAGAAAAGGGCTACTACCGCGATGCAGTGAAGGATAGCATGTGGGTGGAATACGATGAACGCGGACTGCCAGAATTGAAAAAAGTGTATGATCTCGGTAAATTACTCGAAACTGAAAAACTTCAGAAATAGTGCTCTATTGCTCGTACTTGTTCTATTTTCAATTGAAACAATTGCACAAATAGCCCCTGAGAAGTATTTCGTAAAGTTTACTGATAAATCGGCCACAACATTTTCACTTTCAAATCCCCAGGATTTTTTATCTCAAAAAGCGCTCGATAGGCGATCGAGCCAGTCTATAGCTGTTGACAGCAATGATTTACCCGTTGTTGAAGCTTATGTTCAGCAGGTTTTAAATTGCGGACAAATAAACCTGCTTTATCGCACGAGATGGCTCAATGGTGTTGTGATTCAAACTACTGATACTGCTGCCTTGAATTGCATCGAGAGTTTGCCAGTTGTCGATACGGCTGATTCGCGGTTGTTAGCCGGCAAAAAGGGCTCTGACCGTTACTTTGAATCTGTTGAAATAACTAATGACAATGAAATTCAATCATATCCGATCTACGGTGAAACGGAAGCACAAATTACTCAAATCAATCTGCAAAGGCTTCACAACATGGGGTATCGCGGTAATGGGGTGACTATTGCCGTTTTGGATAATGGATTTAGGCATGTCGATACTTCATCAGTTTTTGAACCGCTTTTTCAGGAAAACAGAATTGTTGCCACGCGAGACTTCGTAGATCCACAAAATCACGATGTTTATGATGATGGCGGGCACGGAACTGATGTGCTTGCGATGATGGGAGTCGATATCGGATTCCAGGCAATTGGAGCAGCTCCTGAGGCTGAATATATGTTAATCGTCACCGAGGACATCAGTGGTGAAAACATCATTGAAGAGTACAATTGGATTGCCGGAGCCGAGTTTGCCGATAGTGCAGGTGCAAATATCATCAATACATCATTGTCTTACACAGAATTTGATGATCCCGGTCAGAGCCACACTTACAGCGAGCTCGATGGTAAAACGACTGTAGCCGCCCGTGGAGCTAACTTAGCGGCATCTCGCGGAATGTTAATCGTTGTGAGTGCCGGGAATTTTGGTAATGATCCGTGGCAAAAGATATCAACTCCGGCCGATGCCGATAATGCACTCACAATTGGATCAGTCAATGAAGAAGGAGAGTGGAGTGGCTTTTCGTCACTGGGGCCGGCAGCTGACGGAGACATCAAGCCAAATGTTGTAGCGAGAGGCTCTCAGGCAGCAATTCCATCGGCAACTAATATCGGTCAAATAGAAAGAGTGACCGGAACTTCGTTTAGTAGTCCGCTCATTGCCGGAGCTGCAGCTTGTTTATGGCAGGGACTTCCAAATTTCAAATGGAGTGAAATAAAACAAGCTATTGAACAGTCGAGCTCGATTTACGACAATCCCAATGAGCAACTAGGATACGGCATTCCAGACTTATACAAAGCCTATCAACTCGCTGATGCCGGACTGTTGAGCGTAGAGAAAACCAACCAGGATAGGAGAGTCAAAGTTTATCCAAATCCCGCAAGGAATTACATTGATGTTGAGGTAGTAAACTCAAATCCGTACAAAATTTACGATGCCACAGGTTCATTGATTGAAATTGGCCGTGTCGATAGAGAAAAACGCATCAACCTATCAGACTGGGCCGCTGGAGTGTATTACTTCAAGATCAACGGCCAGCAGTTTCCTCTTGTGGTTTTGGAGTAGATTATTCTAACTCAACGTGAGTAATATTTAAGCGATTTAGTGTTTGTAGAGGCGAGGTCGTGATCGAGGTCAAGTCCCGAAGCAAATTCGGGATCTAAGTTCATCTAGTCTTTGACTGTGGTCAAAGAGCAAGATTCACTAAGAGTCGAGGCTGAGAAGGAATCAATTCTTTAACTTTGATCAATCCTATAATGGAACGCTGATACCGCTGATTGTACTGATTTTCGCTGTTTTTTTAAGGATCTTGGGATTGGGAGGTTGTGTTGTGTGGGTTTTTAAGTAGGAAGTGGGGGTTT
>NZ_JAVLBN010000058.1:0-11595 GCF_031581065.1 Salibacter sp. | reverse complement strand
CATCATTATAATTAAAAGAATTTTCTATTTTTATCGAGTCTTCCTGAATTGGAATACATATATTTTTAAAAACAGAATCAGTTGTATACACTGAATCAAAAAATATATCAAGACTTTTTTGATCTAAATCAATATTCCTATTATCTGAAATAGTCATATCATTTTGAGCACATACTGACATAGTTATGCTACTAAAAATCAATAATAATATATATTTAAACATAATTTCAGTATTACTTCTATATGTTTTACTTTTCCCCGGCTACCGCACGATTCTATCGCGTGACTTTAATAATTAACAAGATCTAATCAAATGTACTTCCTAAAAGTATGAAATTAAACAGAACAATACGAAAGGGTTTAGTTCATTAAACTCGCAAGCTCAGTTCGAGCAGTAACAGTGCTTCCGGCTCTGACCAATAAAAAAGGCCGGCTTTCATGAGCCGACCTTCAATTAATTTCACACTGTAAGTGAGGTTTTACCAAATAACAATCTTTGCACTATCTGATCTAACAAATGATTCGTGTGAGTTGCAGGCAAATGCCTTTTCAAACTCAACCATGTTACTCAGTGGTCCGTTCACGCGGTAACGTGCCGGTGAGTGCGGATCTGTCATTACGCGGTTGCGGATGTACTCTTTAGTCGAGTTCATTTGCCAAACCTGTGCCCAACCGAGGAATACGCGCTGATCATCAGAGAATCCGTCAATTGGTTTTGGTTCGGGCTGACCTTCAATCGACTTTTTGTAAGCGTGATAAGCCAGCGTAATTCCGCCAAAATCTGCGATGTTCTCTCCTACTGTGAGTTTTCCGTTGATGTTCAGTCCTTCGAGTGGCTCGTAAGAACTGTACTGCTCAACCACTTTATTCACGAGCGAATCAAAGCGTTGACGATCAGTCTCCGTCCACCAGTCATTGAGGTTCCCGTCAGCACCGTAGAGGCTTCCTTTGTCATCAAAACCATGCGTAAATTCATGTCCGATCACGCCTCCTATTCCACCGTAGTTAATTGCCGGATCAGCATCAGGATTGAAGAAAGGTGGCTGTAAAATACCAGCCGGGAAAACAATTTCATTGTTGTACGGATTGTAATACGCGTTCACAACATGAGCTCCCATGTACCACTCGCTTTTGTCAACCGGTTTGTTGAGTTTGTCGAGGTTTTCACGGGTTTTGTATTCGCTGAGCGTCAACATGTTTTGCGCGAATGACTCTCTCGAAATATCGAGATCGCTGTAATCTTTCCACTTATCAGGATAACCGATTTTGTAAGTAAAGGCGTCCAGCTTTTCGAGCGCCTTTTTCTTTGTTTCAGGCGTCATCCATGTTAAGCCGTTGATGCGTTCTCTGAATGCGGCTCGCAAATCTTCAACCATTCCTTCAACCTGCGCTTTTGAATCTGCAGAGAAATGTTCATCAACAAAAAGATGCCCCAGTTGCTCATCGAGTCCGCCCATGCGGTTCATCACACGTCTCCAGCGAGGCTTCATCTCCTTTTTACCGTTGATCGTGGTACCGTAAAAATCAAACTTGCGCTGCTCGAGTTCTGATGTGAGATAATTTGCCGATCCGTTCACAACCTTCCAGTGCATCAGCAATTTCCAATCGGCAAGATCAGTTGCTGTGTACATGCTATCGAGCGATTTCATGTAACCGGGATTGTTCACGATAACCGTATCAGTCTCAATACCAAGCGTATTAAAATACTGCTCCCACCCGATGTTTGGCGTCATTTCCATGAATTCAGAAACAGCCATTTTATTGTAAGTCAATTTCGGATTTCGTTGATCTACACGACTCATTTGATTTTTGGCAATCGACTCCTCAACCGAGTAAATGCGGTTTGCCATTTCTTTTGCTTTTTCACGGTCAGAGCCAGTCATAGCCAACATATCGGCTACGTAGCTTTTAAACTTGGTTCTGATCGATTTTGATGCCGAGTCGTCTTTGAGATAGTAGTCTCTATCAGGAAGTGAGAGCCCGCTTTGCGAAGCGTAGAGCACATTCATGTTCACGTTCTTCTTATCCGGACTCACATAAGCTGAAAACGGATTACCAAACCCGAGGAGTTTCATTTCTCCTGCTTTTGTGAAATATTCCTTTTGGTTCTGAATGTTATCAACTGCCTTCAAAAGCGGCTCAATATCTTTGATTCCGCGCTTATCGATTGCACCAGTATCAATACCTGTATGAAACAAATCCCCCACAAGCTGTTGGTCAGATCCTTTTTTCAAATCAGTTTTATCGGTGAACGTCATGAGGATTTCCCTCAGTCGTTTGTTGTTGTCCTCAATCAAAATATTGAAACGTCCCCACCTGCTTTCTGAATCGGGAATAGGATTGTTTTCTATAAATCCGCCTGCTGTGTATTGAAAAAAGTCTTCACAGGCATGTACTGTAGTGTCCAGTGCTGATGTAGCAAAAGCTTCGTATTCCTTCTCTACAGCTTTTTCTTCTTTTTGCTGATTACAGGAAGCAAATGTCAAAGCACTTACTCCGGCCAACAGCATAAGTTTGTTGTTCATATTCTTGAAAATTTTGATTCAAATAAAGCTTATTTTATTGAAATGCTCAATCATTTTGTGATGAATGGAGCTTTTTACCCGTAAATACAGCGGAGAATTCTAAATTTGCAGCCCAATTTATAGATAATACGACATGTTTGCATCTTACATATTACGCATCGCTATAACAGCGGTCATTTTAGGTTTTTCGGTTTACCAGTTTATCGAAGGCGAAATAGGAAATGGGATTTTCTTTGTTCTGTTGAGTGCACTGGTGCTGGCAACCGTTTGGCTCAACGAGTTTATCCTGTTGGCTTTTCTCGCCCTCAGGAAACAGAATTACGCAAAAGCTGAAAAGTGGTTGAGCAAAATCAAAAAGCCTGAAGTGATGATCAAAACACAGCAGGCTTACTACTATTACCTACAAGGCATGATCATGAGCCAAACCGGAAAGATGGGCAAAGCCGATTCAATCTTAAAAAGAGCGTTGTCTCTTGGCCTGCGCATGAAGCACGATCGCGCTATGGTGAAGTTGAATTTAGCCGGAATTGCAGCGAGCAGAAGAAGAAAACGCGAAGCACTCAACTGGTTGAACCAGGCTAAGAAAGATGACGACAAGAACATGATTGCCGACCAAATTAAAATGCTCAAGCAGCAATTGAACCGCATATAATCTGAGATTTGAAAAATAAACTATCAATTGTTGTAAAAACTCACCAGGGACTGGAAACGGTGCTGGCTGAGGAAATTAAAGCCTTTGGCGGAGAAAATATCGAAATTCTCAACAGGGCTGTTGCCTGTGAAGGAGATCTGGAAACAGTTTACCGCTGCAATTTAGCCTGTAATACGGCTCTGAGAGTTTTGGTTACGATTAGCTCATTTACTATTCAGAACCAGGACGATCTTTACGAAGGCGCTTACGAAATTCAATGGCAACGCTACTTCGATGTCGATAAAACATTCATCATTGATGGTGTGATCTTTTCAGATTTGATGCGCAACACTCAGTTTCCTGCACTCAAAGTAAAAGACGCCATTGCCGATCGGTTTAGAAATGAGTTTGGAAAACGCCCCAGCATTGACAAAATAAGTCCTGATGTTCGTGTTCATTTGCTCATCAGACAGGACAAAGTAGATATTGCCCTCGATAGCAGCGGTGATCCACTCAACCAACGAAACTACAGAACGCGAAGCTTGCGCGCTCCGCTCAATGAAGCGCTAGCAGCCGGAATTCTGAAATTGGCCGGTTATGACGGATCGGTCGATATTTACGATCCGTTTTGTGGAACGGGTACATTCCTGACTGAAGCGGCACTCATCGCTTCAAACACTGCTCCAAATGTGAATCGCAAGGATTTTTGTTTGAAAAACTGGATGAACTTTGACCGCGAATTGTGGTACTCCGTTTTGGAGGATCTGAGAGATCAGGAAAAAGAAATCGAGGCTCGCTTTTACGGTTCTGACAGTGACCAGGAAGCAGTTGACACTACTCGTGAGCACTGGATTAAATTAGGCCTAGAACCGGATTTGCTGAGAGTCACACGCAATCACTTTGAAGATTGCAGGCCAAAAGGAGAAACAGGTCTTTTTGTGGCAAACCCGCCATACGGCAAACGAATTGATGAAGATGATGCGGTGGAGTTACACAAGGCAATTGGGGATTTATTAAAACAGGAATTCAAAGGGTTTAAGGCTGCAATTTTTTCCGGATCGATGAAGGGACTCAAACACTTTGGTTTACGACCGTTTAAAAAAGTGCCTATGTTCAACGGATCAATTGAATGCAAACTCCATCTTTACGAAATGTATGCTGGATCTAAGAAAAACAAGTCTTAGCTGTTCATTTTTTCGTACCACTTTTTGATCGCTTCCAGAATTCCCTGTGTAAAAAAGGGCTTACTCATATAGTCGTCAAATGTGTGCATCATGGAGTTTTCTGCATGCGCGCTTGACATATCAGCTGATAGCGCAATAATAACCGGACATTCATCCTTGAGTTCTTTCCTTATTTTGCGTGTTGCCTCTATTCCATCGATTCCCGGTATCATGATGTCCATGAAGATCAAATCTGGCTTTTGGGTTACAGCCATCTCGATTGCTTCTTCTCCATTTTTTGCGATTAATGGTTCATAACTCATTTTGCGCAGCTGAATATCGAGCATTTCACGATTTACTTTGTTGTCATCGACAACCAGGATTTTCAAAGGGTAGCTCTTTCCGAGTTCAGAGGCATTTTCAATGTTGATAGACTCTTTGGTTTCAGGTTCCTTTTGTTTCCCTTTAGCGTTAATTTTGAAGCTAAAGCTCGTTCCTTCTCCTTCTCTACTCTCAACTTTGAGATCACTTCCCATCAAACTGACAAGTCCTTTTGAGATGGATAAACCAAGGCCTACACCGCCATAATTTTTTGAAATAGATGAATCTGCCTGGTGGAAGGATTCAAAAATCCATTTGAGCTTTTCTTCTGAAATGCCAATACCTGTATCTTTAACTTCAAAATGAATATCATACAGGTAGCCATTTAACGTTTTTTCCTTTTTACCGGTTTTTACAATGAGTTGTACTTTTCCATCATGAGTAAACTTAAAAGCGTTGTGCAACAGGTTTACCAGTACCTGCCTGAGTCTGTTTTGGTCGATATAGACCAGTTGCGGAATATTTTCATCGTAAATCAACTCGAACTCAACATTTGCATTGCGGTCTTTATCTAAGAGGATTTCAATTTCCTTTAATAAAGGCTTCAGTTGTATTTCTTCGTAATGAAGCTTTATCTGTTTAGCTTCAATCTTAGAAAAATCTAATATGTCGTTGAGCAACACTAACAAACTTGAGCTACTATTTTTGACGATTTTGAGATATTTACTTTGCTCATCATTGAGAGGCGTGTCAGTCAATAGCTCTGTCATACCAATAACAGAGGTCATAGGTGTTCTTATTTCATGGCTTACAGCCGCAACAAAGTCACGTTTAACCTGAAGCGCTTCTTCAGCTTTTATATTCGCTTTTTTCAGAGCCGAATTCGATCGGGCTAATGAATTGTTCGTTTTGGTAAGTTTATCAGCTACGCGCTTTTTAGAACGCCTTTCAAAATACAGCGAAACAGCAAATACTAATGCTACAATGAGCAAAATTGATGTTATGAGGAAAAACCAAAAGTTACGGTTTTTGAGTCGCTCGTTGAGTAGGTTTATTTTTTCGAGATTCTGTATTTCGTTTGTTTGAATTTGATTGTTGTACTGATACTCCAGTTCTGATACCTTTTTCTGTACTTCGATCTCATTGAGTGAATCCTGTACTTTAAAGAGTTTAGAGAGGTAATAATTGGCCTGAGCCAAATCGCCCTGTTCTTTTTTCAGCTCAGCCATTTCACGATAGCTATCTACCAAAAACCTGGATCCGAGACTTTTCTCAGATTGCCGGATACTCAAGTCATAATATCGAGCTGCAGAGTCGAGCTTACTGAGCTTTACGAAAGCTTGTGCTTTGTGAAAGTAGAGTTCGTCTAAAAATTTTTGTGAGTTTTTTGAAAGAAAGATATTCTGTGCTTGAGTTAGTGCTTTTAGCGCCCTACGGTACTCCTTCTCTTTCAGCCACAGTTTTCCAAAGCTCATATCGATCGTTGCCATGCCAACGGGGTCTTTGTACTCGATTCTGGTCTGTTTCGCCCTATCGAGATGAGCAATAGCTTTATCGATATAATCCAATCCCAAATAGCTGATTCCAAGGTTGTGATCAATGATGCTCATTTTATAGTCAGATCCGTAACTCTTACTGGCTTTTTGTGCCTTTTTGAGCTGATCGATTGCACTTTTGAAATCTTTGATCTCTATGTACAAAAGAGCCAAATTGTTGTGAGCTACAACTAATGATGCAGAGTCTTTTAGTTGTTTCCATATACGAATAGACTGAATAAAATTCGATAATGCATTGTCATACTTTCCCTCGAGCGTTTGGACAAGACCTAAATTGTTATAAACTCGTGCGAATAAAAGGCTATCTCCCTCCTTACCAACAGACAACAAAGCTTTGTTGTAGTACTCCTCAGCTGCGAGAAAGTTTCCGCGCTGTTTCTCAACAATCCCCAACGCATTTAAACTCCTGATTAAATTGTAAGTATCGCCTTTTAATTTGGTGAGTTCCAGTTCTTTTTTGAGGTAAATGATCGCACTATCGAGTTCCCCAACACGTTTTAAGTAAACTGCAATATCGTGAAGAGCTTCAATTTGGTTGCTGGTGTCATCTTCGAGCTTACTTAGCCGATACGCTTCTTTTTTTTCGCTCAGCTCATCTGTACTTACCTGGCAGACAGCTACAAGGGAATTGATCAAACAAAAGAACAGAATTGTAACAATGCGATTCATTTTCATCATTTATGGGGGCTGAATGACTGTTACGAAGGTAGCCTAATTATGATAAATACTGAATACCTGATTAGCTGTAAATAGTGAGATATTCAATGTTAATGCGGCTCTGACCAAGTAATTGAACAAAATGATGAATTGTTTATTAGTTAAACAAAACGACTTGTAATTTTGCCACAAATAAATTGAATGAGCGACCATCAAATTAAATGTGAACATTGCGGCTCGTGGGTTGATGCGAATAAGGAAACCTGCGAAGTTTGTGGAAAAGTATTGAGAGCTAAGGATAAGAGTGAAACACTTAAAAGATCAAAGGTCCCAGATCCTCTCAAGCCACAACTGATTAAAATTCACGACTCAGACAGTGCTGTTGTGAAGTTTTTCAAGAAGCTCGTTCAGGTTGGTCAGCTCGTGTTTTACGCTATTGTGAGCTTTTTAATTTGGGTTACATCATGGGCAGTAGGTTAATCTTTAAACAACACGGTTACATGCTCATACCTTATTTGATTTTTGCTGCGAATCAAATTGGGATATTTGATTTTTTGAATAGCTCATTTGTGAGTAGCTATCTCAACGACCTAGTTGCTCTTCCAATCATTTTACATCTCGCTCTTATCCCTATGAAATATATCGTTTACAGAGATGAAAGTTATGCATTGGGCAGTACAAACATCCTTATTACTTTTATTGCTGTAAGCCTGGTTTTTGAGTGGTTCCTCCCAACTCAGAATCCCCGGTACGTAGCCGATTATTTTGACATTGCCTGTTATGCTTCAGGAAGTATTTGGTATTACTTTGCAATTGATAGAAGACAAGTCAAACCGTCAACAAATAAGACTTTAAGACGTTTAGAAATATATGACAAAAAAGATCAATGATATCGGTCTATTTTATTTGCCTATGGTTGTTTTACCCGGTGAGTCAACAACTCTTCATGTTTTTGAGGAACGCTACAAGGCATTGGTTAGAGATGCAATCGATGAAGAAAAACCTTTTGGTATTCTCATGCCTCAAAAGATGAACAGAGAATACGGATCACTGGTCAGGGTCAAAGAAGTTACCAAGTCTTATCACGATGGCAGATTTGACATTGAAATTGTTGGTGAAGATATTTTTAAAATACTGGATAAGACTGATGATCCTGAATGTTTATACGATAATGCTCAGGTAGAACCGATTAAGACTGAGCCAGGTATGATCAGAGACTCTCTTTTAAATGCCTATTTTGAGTATTCAGTAAAGCAATTAAAACACGATCCAAGCTATTCTTTTAGTAAAAACATGAGCGTTTATGAGCTGGCTAATAAGTGCGACCTTACAATGATTGAGAAGTACAAACTTATTTCAACTTCAAGTCCTGATATACAACAAAATATACTCCAGAATCATCTGAATATAGTTAACGCTCTGTTCAATCAGGAAGAAGCACTCAAACAAAAATTCTACCTCAATTAAACGCTTAGCCAGAGTTCAATTGTTCAGATCCCCATAAATCCAAATCAATTGTATCTTCGCAGGTATGTTCGACAAGTTGAAGCACTTTTTTCTCATCAAATTGTGGGAAAAGGATCTGACCAAAATGAACAAATGGCAGGCTTTTCTCTTTAGGCAAGGGCGCATATTATTTGTTGCCGGAAAAGGTTTTCTAGAAAACCGAATCCAGGAAAAGGCATCTGCTCTCACCTTTTACACTCTGCTTTCAATAGTCCCGGTTATCGCCATGGTCTTTGGTATTGCTAAAGGGTTTGGATTTCAGGACAGACTCCACGATATGGTCCTGGAAAATGCTTCCAACAACCGCGAAGTATGGCTAAAAGTAGTCGATTTTGCTGAAAGCATGCTCGAAAACACACAGGGCGGACTCATAGCCGGTATTGGTGTTGTTGTTTTGATTTGGAGTGTCATGCGACTACTCATCAGTATTGAAGATGCTTTCAACGATGTGTGGGAAGTTTCAAGCGGACGGTCGTGGTCACGCAAATTCACTGATTACCTCACGATAATGATTCTGTCGCCTGTCCTCATTTTATTATCGAGCAGTGCCACGGTTTACATCAAATCTCAGTTTGAAACACTTGCTGAACAATTTGAAATCATCGGTTTTTTTGGTCCGCTCGTGCACTTTCTATTTAAACTATCACCCTATATACTCATTTGGTTAGCATTCGTTCTCCTTTATACCGTAATGCCGAATACGAGAGTCAGCATTAAGTCAGCGCTAATTGCGGCCGTAATTGCTGGTACATGTTTCCAGCTGTTCGAGTGGGCATATATCACTTTACAGGTAGGTGTTTCGCGTTACAACGCTATCTACGGTAGTTTTGCAGCTTTACCGCTATTTCTTATCTGGCTTCAAACGAGTTGGCTCATTGTTATGGTCGGAGCCGAACTGGCTTTCGCGAACGAGAACGTTGAGCAGTATGAACACGAAAACGAAATGGGTGAAGTTAGCATAGAGTTTACCAAGAAAATCACTGTTTTAGTGATGCATAAAATCATTCACCGCTTTATGCTTGGCGAAAAACCCGTCACTGAAGAAGAACTCGCTAATGAACTGGGAATTCCAGTACGCATGGTTCGTCAAATCCTGTCAAAATTGAGAAGAGCAGATTTCATTGCTGAAACACCCACAAAAGATGATAAAACACGCGCCTATCTTCCAAAGCGTGATATCCACAATCTCAAACTCACTGATCTCAGCACAGCAATAGAAGAACTCGGTGCTTCAGGATTTCCGGTTAAAGACAAAAAAGTGTTTGAGGAGATCGATAATCATTTTGAAACACTCCAGTCACACATGGAGCATTCAAATGAAAATGTGCTTATCAAAAACATAAATGTCAACTCGTAAAGAAATAATAATCAAAACCTTACTAACTGTTACCGTAAGTTTTGTTTTAAGTGCTTTTTCTTTCGGTCAGAACCTTGAGCGGACTCATTACTTCCAGCAGTCTTTCAACGGTGGTTCGTTGATCGATATTTATCCCGGCTCGCCAGAATCGAATGTTGTGAACGCCATTAATTTGAGCTGGCTGAGCGAAACCAATGACTCTACATCGTACAGGAGCAAATTTGGAAATCCACTCCGCGGATTCACATTCGGTTTTTTTGATTTAGGTAATAAAGAAGTGCTGGGACACGCCTTTACCGGGCAATACACGATGCTGTTTCCGCAAAAAATCAATCGGTTGCTTACCTGGGAACCGGGCTTGAGCATGGGAGGAGCCGTTTTTACCAATCCTTATGACTACCTCGAAAATGAAGAAAACATTGTCATGGGCTCACGTGTAGCTTTTTGGTTATCTGCTTACATGAGACTCCACTACTCTTTTTCTGACGAGCTTAACGCCTTTGCCGGAGCTGCCTTTCATCATTCTTCTAATGGTCACACAGCCCTGCCAAACGTTGGAGCTAACATCCCGAGTTGGCAATTAGGCGTACGCTATCGGTTTAGTAAAAAGACGGCTGTGGAGGGCTCTGACCGTAAACTCGACAATCTTTTTGACAAATGGCAATACGGTTTTCGCCTGGGACATGGTTTTTACGAACTGGGCGAAACGATTTCGCCAACAAACGGACCGCTCTACGCGGTTTACACGACTCAGCTCTACGCACAGCGGAAAGTTTCTGATATCGGGCGATTGCGAATTGGTTTGGAAGGACACTACAACCGCGGACACAGGGCGCTATATGAAATTGTTGACGATACTGATACTCCCGAAGCAAACTTTGAAAATAGCACGCTGGGAATGGCTTTTGCCGGATATGAAGTGGCTTATGGACATTGGGCTGTGTATTTGCAGGCGGGTTATAACTTCCACAATCCGGGATTGGCTTACTGGCTGGATTTTTTGACTGAGAACGAATTCATGGACCGATTGAAAAAGCGTGTCTCAGGGCGATACGGAGTTCACTACTATTTTAAAAACCCTTACGGTGCACCAAACTGGAATCTCTATGCCGGACTTGAGGTGAAAAGCATGGTTGTACAGGCCGATTTCCTTGAATTGTGTGTGGGCGTGAATTTTGGGAAGAAAGATTAATTCGCTGTAATAATAAGTCTTCCATTACCGCCAAAAAACGTTCGGTTCCCAAATTTAGCGGCATCATAAAAATCATCTTTCACATCGAGCATTTCAAATTGCCATTCATCATCATTCCAACGAGCAATAGAACCGTTATTGCCTACAGCTAGATCTGTGTAAGCCATTCTTTCCAGGAAGTAACCATCCTTGAAAAACTTTTGTGCTCTTGCAGAAAGATCCCACGATTGTCCATAATCATCGCTCGAATAAAGGTCACCGTTAAACGTACACATATAGCCAAATCTGCCAGATTCATCAAAAATCATGGAAGTGTAAAAGGCAGGAGTTGACTCCCTCCGCTCCCACGTTTCGCCATTATCTCCCGATCTCAAAATGATTCCGTTTCCAACGACATACATCCACCTATCATTGTGCGCGATACCACGTAAATCATTCATGTATTCTGACTGAAGGAATTGGCCGTCATCCAATCCTTTTCGAATCACGCCAAACCGCAAATCACCGCCTCCAACGAAAATATGCAGACTATCAGCCACAACTGCTTCTCTCAGCGGCTGCTTGTGTTGCTGGTTGATCCAGTATTTCTCCTCAGTGTAATGTGGCGTAACGTTTAGATTTCCGTCAACAATCAATAAGTCAGATGTTTCGAGACCCAGATAAAAACCATCTCCGTTTCTGGAAATC
>NZ_JAVLBN010000057.1:0-11614 GCF_031581065.1 Salibacter sp. | reverse complement strand
CGGTTTTGGAGTTTCAACAACAGCCACAGCCAAATTTCAACAAGAACTTTGAGTTGCTGAGCAAAAAGCTTCACCAGAATGTAAAAGACAATATTGATAACGTTATACTTGCCGGATCTGAAAAGCAGTTGACCCGGCTCCACAATATTTTTGAGGACCTCGAAAAAGAAAAACATTTCAATTCACTACTTTTTTCGCTTCACGAAGGCTTCACTGATTTTGAAGTCGGCATGGCGTGTTACACCGATCACCAAATCTTTGAGCGGTTCCACCGGTTCCGACTAAAAGAAGGTTTTAAAGATGCTCAGCAAAAATTATCACTCAAGGAGATAACTGAGCTTCAACGCGGAGATTTTGTCGTGCACGTTGACCACGGAGTTGGACGTTTTGAGGGCCTCGTTCGGATTGAAAACAACGGGAAGCTCCAGGAGGCGATCAAGCTCTCTTACAGCGGAACAGACGTGCTTTATGTGAGTATTCATTCGCTACACCGTATTTCAAAATTCAGCGGGAAAGAAGGTCACGAACCCAAGATCAACAAGCTGGGTACGAACACCTGGAAAAAGCTCAAGAAAAAGACCAAGAGCAGGATCAAGGAAATTGCCTACGATCTCATTAATCTCTACGCCAAGCGAAAAGAAGCTGAAGGCCACGCTTTCACTCCTGATTCTTATTTGCAAAATGAATTGGAAGCTTCGTTTATCTACGAAGACACTCCCGATCAGGAGAAAGCGACCCAGGCAGTGAAAGAAGATATGGAGCAATCAGCTCCCATGGACAGACTGATTTGCGGTGATGTAGGCTTTGGGAAAACGGAAATCGCGATCAGAGCCGCATTTAAAGCTGCCGTAGACGGTAAGCAGGTAGCTGTCCTGGTTCCGACCACTATTTTGGCGCTTCAACACTACAAGTCGTTTAGCGAAAGGCTCAAAGACTTTCCAGTTGAGGTTGATTTTGTGAATCGTTTCAAGAAAACATCTAAAATCAAACAAACACTCAAAAATCTCGAGGAGGGAAAACTCGATATCATCATCGGTACGCACAGGCTTGTGGGGAAAGACGTAAAGTTTAATGACCTTGGATTGCTGATCATTGATGAAGAACAAAAATTTGGGGTTGGCGTGAAAGACAAGCTCAAAACGATCAAAGAAAATGTGGATACGCTTACGCTAACTGCAACGCCAATTCCACGAACGCTTCAATTTTCACTGATGGGCGCAAGAGATCTTTCTGTGATCAATACTCCTCCGCCAAACCGCCAGCCGGTTCAAACAGAGCTCCACACGTTCAATGAAGAAATTATTCGTGATGCTGTGAGTTACGAACTCGCTCGTGACGGACAGGTTTTTGTGGTCAGCAATCGCGTTCAAAACATCCAGGAAGTTGCCGGTATGGCTCAGCGCGTTGTCCCGGATGCCCGTGTCATTACAGCTCATGGTCAAATGGAGGGAAAAGATCTCGAAGAGCGCATGATGAAGTTTGTCGATGGTGAGTACGATGTGCTCATCGCTACAACGATTATCGAGAGCGGACTCGATATTCCAAATACGAATACGATCATCATCAACAATGCCCACAACTTTGGATTGAGTGATCTGCACCAAATGCGCGGTCGAGTTGGTCGTAGTAACAGAAAAGCTTTTTGCTACCTTTTGTCGCCTCCGTTGTCAACCATGCCGGGCGATGCGCGCAAAAGACTTACAGCGATCTCGCAATTTTCAGATCTCGGGAGCGGAATCAACATCGCCATGCGCGACCTCGATATTCGCGGTGCCGGTAACCTTCTCGGTGGGGAGCAGAGCGGTTTCATTTCAGAAATCGGGTTTGATATGTACCAAAAGATCCTCAACGAAGCCATTACCGAGTTAAAGGAAAACGAGTTCAAAGATCTGTTCAAAGCCTCAAAGCAGAGCTATGTTGAAGATACAGTTCTTGAGACCGATCTCGAGATCATGATCTCCGATACTTACGTCAATAACATCACCGAGCGATTGAGGTTGTACAAGGATCTGAGTGATGTGGAAAGTGAAACACAACTCGACACTTTCAGGCAGGAACTCATCGACCGTTTTGGTCCGATCCCTGACGAAACCGAAAGCCTTATCGACTCAGTAAAAATGAAGTGGCTCGGGAAAGCGATCGGGTTTGAGAAAATTGTGCTCAAATCGAACAAGCTCATTTGCTATTTCATTCCTGATCAGGAATCACCGTATTTTCAATCGCCAGCTTTCAACCGCGTATTGGAATACGTCAAACAAAATATGCATCGTTGTGAGCTGAAACAGCGAAAAGAGAAGTTGTCGCTCGTTTTCAAAGACATCACTTCGATTCAGGAAGCACTCAACACACTCAGACCCATTTTACAGGAGGAACCCGTGGAGCAGTAAGTAGCTCACAAGAGCATAGCGAGCCGTTTTCCCGATGAGCATGTAAACAGAAGTCATGAGAAAGTGAGTCCGGGCGAAACCCAATGCTACCGCAATGGGGTCGCCAATAATCGGCAACCAGGTCAACAACCCGAAAACTGCTCCGTATTTTTCACTTTTACGCTGCCATTTTTCAACAGTTTTGTGCTTGATTTTGAGGAAACGCTCTACCCATTCCCATTTCCCCAACCTGCCGATGCCGTAACTTGTGAGTCCGCCAAGCCAGTTGCCAATAGATGCATAAACGACCAGTAAAACAGGATCGAAATCGCCAAAGATCATGGCCACAAGAATTGATTCTGAACTAAATGGCAAAATCGTAGCCGCCAAAAACGACACAATAAAAAGCCCCCAGTAACCATATTCTAACCAAAATTCCACGGGTCAAAATTACTGTTAAATAATGAAGCTCTATCCTTTCGCCCTAATAGCATCCACAGGGTTAAGTTTGGCTGCGGAGTAAGCGGGAATAATACCGGCTAATAGTCCGATCACAATAGAAATGGTGAGTCCGGTAATCACATTTTTGAGCGACAAAACAATGTCGTATTCAGTAGCAGCCGAACCTGCAAGTGCGCCAAACCATATGAACAACAAACCGATTGATCCACCCACTACACAAAGCATCACAGCTTCTCCTAAAAATTGCATGAGGATGAAGTTGTTTTTAGCTCCAAGCGACTTTTCTATCCCGATGATATTCGTTCGCTCTTTTACTGATACGAACATGATATTCGCAATTCCAAAACCACCAACCAGAATGGAAAATCCGCCAATGATAAGACCCACGATATTGACAAAACCGAATAAGTCATCAAATCCTTCAGATAAAATACTGATTTCATTCAGAGCAAAATCTTCCTCTTCCGTAGGAGATAATCTGCGGATAGAACGCATAATCACAAAAAGTTCATCTTTGAGTGCCGCGTTTGGGATTCCCTCTTTGGCCTTCACATAAATCGTTGGACTGAGATTTCGGTTTTTGAGGTTGATAAATGCCTTTGATAAATTGGTAGAAATAATCACCTTTTCGTCCATCGACATACCGATCATACTTTCACCCTCTTTTTCGAACACCCCGGCAACGGTGACTTTTCGGCCTCCAATTTTCACTTCCCTGCCAACTGGGTTCACATTTCCAAAAATGACATAAGCGATGTAATCACCAATCACGCAAACAGGTGCTCCGCGATCAAATTCAGACTGCGTGATGAACCTCCCTGATTGCAAATTGATGTTTCGCACTCCGGGATAGCCATCACTCACAGCTTCAATCGTTTGGCTCTGAATACTATTGTTGCGAAACTCGATTGTCTTTGCAAAGTTGTATTGAATAGAAACAGCTGAGGCAAGCTCACTGCGCTTTTCGATTTCTTCCAGTTCGGTCAAATCGGGCTGAGGGCGATTCATGTATTTCCACCACGGGTAGTCACCACCAAACTCCCAGGGCCACTTTTGAACGAAAACCACATTGTCGCCCAGCTCCTCAATGCTAGACCTAATGTTGCGCTCCAGCGTATCAACCAGCGTAAAAACTGAGATGATAGCAAAAATGCCAATCGTAACGCCTAAAAGCGACAAAAGTGTACGCAATCTATTTACAACAAGTGCCTGAATGGCAAAGTGTAAGCTCTCTAAAAGTATTCGTAAATAAACCCTCAATTTGTTGCTTTTGAAACAAAGGTAAAAAGTACCTTTGCACGAAGTTCACCGCTCATCAAATTGTTAGCACTTTTTGTAACACAAAATTGCTAGAGCGGATTAAGTGATTAATTTTAACTCGCAGATTTTACAATTGTTCTCATGGCTGAATCTAAAAAGATTAAAAACGCATTAATTTCAGTATTTCACAAAGACAACCTCGAGCCCATCGTGAAAAAACTCAACGATGAAGGCGTCAACATTTACTCAACAGGCGGAACGCAAAAGTTTATCGAAGATCAGGGAGTACCTGTAAATAAAGTTGAGGAACTCACTTCTTATCCATCTATTTTGGGTGGAAGAGTGAAAACACTTCACCCAAAAGTTTTTGGTGGAATCCTGGCTCGCAGGCATGAGAGCGGAGACAAAGAACAATTGTCAGAATTTGAAATCCCTGAGTTTGATCTCGTGATTGTCGATCTCTATCCGTTTGAAGAAACAGTAGCGTCAGGAGCGAGCGAACAGGATATTATCGAGAAAATTGATATTGGCGGTATTTCTTTGATCAGAGCCGCAGCCAAGAATTTCAGGGATGTGATGATCGTTTCATCGCGCAAACAATACGATGAGGTTGTTGATATATTTAGCAACGGAGCAGCCACAACACTTGAAGAACGAAAGAAATTTGCCGGTGAAGCATTTGCGATAAGCTCGCATTACGATACGGCTATTTACGATTACTTTGCCGGATCTGACCGTGAATTGAAAATCAGTATTCCTGAAAAGAAAACACTCCGTTACGGTGAAAACCCACACCAAAAAGGAGAATTCTTTGGCGCGCTCGATGAGTTGTTTGATCAGCTTCACGGAAAGGAATTGAGCTACAACAACCTCCTCGATGTAGATGCTGCAGTGAACCTGATGGCTGAGTTTAACGAAACAACATTTGCCATTTTGAAGCACAACAACGCTTGTGGAATTGCCAGCAGAGAAAAGCTCGTTGATGCCTACAAAGATGCGCTTGCCGGAGATCCGGTTTCTGCTTTTGGCGGAATCATGATCACCAATTGCGAGTTAGATGGTGAAACAGCGCAGGAACTCGACCAAATCTTTTTTGAAGTTGTCATTGCGCCATCTTACACTGATGAAGCGCTTGAGGTTCTCAAGAAAAAGAAAAAACGCATTATTTTAGTCCAAAAGGAGCAGTTGAAAACTGATAAATTGGTCAGAACCGCACTAAACGGATACCTCGTTCAGGATAAAGATTCAAAGATTGAAGAGAGCGGAGATTTAGAGAATGTGACCGACAGAAAAGTAACTGATAATGAGGTTGAAGACCTGTTGTTTGCCAATAAAATCTGCAAGCACACGAAATCTAACACGATCGTTTTGGCAAAGAATAAGCAACTTTTGGGAAGCGGAACCGGTCAAACATCAAGAGTTGATGCATTGAGACATGCAATTACTAAAGCAAAAGCATTTAAATTTGAACTCCAGGGAGGTGTAATGGCATCAGATGCCTTTTTCCCTTTCCCCGATTGTGTTGAAATTGCTGATGGGGAAGGCATTGAAGCAGTGATTCAGCCCGGTGGTTCAATAAGAGACAACGAGAGCATTGATTACTGCAACCAGCACAACATGGCGATGGTAACTACAGGAGTTCGCCACTTTAAGCATTAAATTAACCCGAAACGAAAATGGGAATTTTTGACTTTTTTACACAAGAAATAGCGATTGACCTTGGAACGGCCAATACACTTATCATTCACAACGACAAAGTTGTTGTTGATGAGCCGTCTATTGTAGCTGTTGACCGGGCAACAAATAAAGTGATAGCTGTGGGTAAGCAGGCACAAAAGATGCACGGCAAAACCCACGAGAATATCAAAACAATTAGACCCCTAAAAGATGGTGTTATTGCTGATTTCCATGCCGCTGAACACATGATTCGCGGGATGATCAAAATGATCAACCAAAGCAATAAACTTTTTCAGCCATCACTCAAGATGGTGATTTGTATTCCATCTGGTATTACTGAAGTTGAGAAGCGAGCCGTACGTGACTCTGCAGAGCATGCCGGGGCAAAAGAAGTCTACCTCATTCACGAACCAATGGCTGCCGCAATCGGTATTGGAATTGATGTTGAAGAACCGATGGGGAACATGATTATCGACATTGGTGGAGGTACCAGTGAAATTGCCGTTATAGCACTCGGTGGAATTGTTTGTGATAAATCGATTCGGGTTGCAGGTGATGAATTCACGAGCGATATCGAAGATTACATGCGCAGGCAGCACAACATCCTAATCGGTGAGCGCACAGCTGAAATCATCAAAATTGAAGTTGGCGCAGCGATGATCGAACTCGAAAATCCGCCAGAAGAATATGCTGTCCACGGTAGAGACCTGATGACGGGAATCCCGAAAGAGATTACCGTTTCACACGTTGAAATTGCACATGCTCTCGATAAATCAATTTCAAAGATCGAAGAAGCGATATTGAGTGCTCTCGAGATGACTCCACCGGAGCTCTCAGCTGATATTTACAAAACAGGAATTTATTTAGCCGGTGGTGGATCAATGCTTCGCGGGCTCGATAAACGTATTTCCATGAAAACAAAATTGCCGGTTCACGTGGCAGATGATCCATTGAGAGCTGTGGCAAGAGGAACAGGAATCGCACTTAAAAATGCTGATCGTTACCAGTTCCTCATCAAGTAGAAATTTTAAACTGAAATCCGCGCATGCGAAATCTGTTGAACTTTATTTTTCGCTTTCACGTAGCATTTTTGTTTTTGCTACTTGAAGTGCTGGGTTTCTTTTTGCTTATTTCCTACAACAATTACCATAACATTAGGGCATTTAGCATCACAAATGAAGTGAGTGGTGAATTTTACGGCCAGGTCAACGAGGCAACATCTTATCTCAATTTACGAGATGTAAACGAACAGTTGAGTAGGGAAAATGCTGCTTTAAGAGAAATGGTCAGATCCTCATACCTCGACACCTCGTCACTTTTCAAGCCTGTTTTTGATACCGCTCGTGTAAGGGTGTTTGAATATTTACCCGCTGAGGTTATCAATGGAAGTGTCAACAAACGAAACAATTATCTCATAATTGACAGAGGTAGTTCAAGCGGAGTAAAACGTGAAATGGGCGTGATATCACCAAACGGAGTGGCCGGTGTTGTCGTTGATGTATCGCCAAATTACGCCAGTGTGATGAGCTTACTCCACGGTCGCTCGCAGGTAAGTACTGTAATTGAGAAAAATGGATTTTTTGGACTGCTAAAATGGGACGGATCTGATCCCAAATATGCGACACTTGTTGATATTCCTGCTCACGTTGATATTGCTGAAGGAGACACGCTTTTGACAAGAGGAGCCAGCGGAATATTTCCTAAAAACCAGCTCGTTGGTACAATAGAGTCGTGGGAAATCAACCAGTCGAATCGTTTCTATGAAATCAAAGTCAACCTGGCGACTGATTTCAGGCGATTACAGCATGTTCATGTTGTCAAAAACAGTAAAAAACAAGAGATCGATACTTTAATACAAAATACAACTGAGCCTGATGTTTAGGATAGTTGCTCAAAATATCATCCGATTTGTATTGCTCGTGTTGTTGCAGGTTCTGGTTCTGAACAATATTCAACTTGGCGGACTCATAAACCCTTATGCTTACGTTTTGGTGATCCTGAGTTTACCAATTGAAACACCACGCTGGCTCACATTATTGATTGGAGTGGTGTTAGGTTTGAGTATTGACGTATTCACCAGAACGCTGGGTATGCATATGACAGCAACCATATTTCTCGCATTTTTGAGACCAGTTGTTTTGCAGTACATGGCGCCACGTGATGGTTACGAATACGGAACTACTGCATCTATTCGTGATCATGGTTATTTGTGGTATTTAACTTATGCCGGGATTTTGATCCTCCTGCATCATTTATTTCTCTTTTTCGTTGAAGCATTTGAGTTTGAAAACTTCTTCAGAACCGGACTCAAAGCGATCTTAAGTTCGCTTGTCACGTTAGTTTTAGTAGTCATTCTTCAAATGTTCACCGTTAACAGAAAGCAGTCTCAAATTTGAAACGAGTTGAAAACAGAAGCGTAATCATCGCGATTGTAATGGGTGTGATCGGCATCATATTCTTGATGCGGCTTTTTTATATCCAGGTGATAGATGATTCTTACAAGACATCTGCCGATAATCAGGCATTGCGCTATGTTACGCTCTATCCATCTCGTGGAATCATCTATGATCGTAAGGGAGAACTGCTGGCTTTTAATGAAGCTGCTTACGACTTAATGGTCGTCCCAAGGCAGGTAAATCGAACGATGGACACCACCTTTTTTTGCAACCTGATCGATATTACAAAAGAGGAGTTTGTCAAAAAAATGGAAAGAGCGAAATCGTATTCATACTATCGCTCATCAGCATTTGAAAAACAAATTCCGGCCGATGAATGGGCGGCAATCTCTGAACGGCTTTATCAGTTTCCCGGTTTTTTTGGACAAAAACGTACATTGAGGCGATATCCTAAAAAAGTTGCCGGTCACGTTCTCGGGTATATTGGAGAGGTTAATCAAAACCAGATTGATGAAGATAGTTACTACCAAAAGGGCGACTACATTGGAGTAAGTGGATTGGAAAAGACCTATGAAAATGAGCTCCGTGGAGAGCGAGGTGTACAGGTTTTGATGGTTGATGTGCATAACTCGGTAAAGGGTAACTACATGAATGGAGAGCTCGACTCACTCCCTGAGCCGGGTAAGGATCTGACCACAACTCTCGATCGTGATTTGCAGGTTTACGGTGAAAAACTGATGCAGAATAAAAAAGGGAGTATTGTTGCGATTGAACCTAAAACAGGTGAGATTCTCTCTTTGATATCGGCTCCAACTTATGATCCAAACTTACTCGTTGGTCGTGATAGAACTAAAAATTATGTTGAGCTGGTTCGCAATGATTCGCTGGATCCGCTGTTTAACAGGGCTATAAAAGCAGTTTACAGGCCAGGGTCAATTTTTAAACTGGTGCAATCTGTCGTAGCGCTTGAAAATGAAGTAATCACACCCGAAACGCGTTTCCACTGCAACAGATCAATTATCAATTGTCACGGTTCACATACTTATGACAATTTACAAAAAGCAATTCAGCACTCGTGTAATCCATATTTCTGGCAGGTTTACAAGCGACTCATTCAGATGGGTGAGGAAGAGAGTATTTTCAAGGACAGTGCTATTGGACTGGAAAACTGGCGCAAATATGTTACGAGCCTGGGTTTGGGAGTTCGCCTTGAAACAGACCTTGAAGGAATCAAAAAAGGCTTTATCCCTGATAAGGAGTTTTACGACAGTTGGTACGGAGAATATCGTTGGGCCTTTTCTACAATTTATTCAAATAGTATTGGCGAAGGTGAGTTGGGAGTAATCCCTCTTCAAATGGCAAATCTGGCTTCTGTCATAGCGAACAAAGGGTTTTACTACACACCGCATTTAGTAAAGGAAATTGGCGATTCACCTAAGCTGGAAAAGTACAGGAAGAAAAATAATACGCTTATTGATAGCGGTCATTTTGATGTTGTTATTGATGCGCTTGATGCAGTTGTGAATGAGCCGGGTGGTACAGCTCGCAGAGCCAGAATTGATAGTATTACGGTTTGTGGTAAAACGGGAACTGTTCAAAACAAGAAAACCCCAGATCATTCTGTGTTTATCGCTTTTGCTCCTAAAGAAAATCCGCAAATTGCTGTTTCTGTTTACGTTGAAGAGTCTGGATTTGGCGGAACGTGGGCTGCACCAATAGCTAGTTTAATGATTGAAAAATACCTCACAGGAAAAACGAATAAGCGCAAAGAGCAACGAATCCTCGAAGCTGATTTTATTCATCTCGACAAGGAGGACAAAGAATGAGAGGGAGAAGAACGAAAAATATAACCGAAAACATTGATTGGTTACTCATCTCCATTTATGCTGTGATGGTTCTCCTCGGCTGGCTCAATATTTATGCTGCAAATTACACTGATGAAGCCGGAACGATTTTCGATTTTTCTCAAAACTACGGGAAACAGCTCATGTGGATAGGGACGTCAGCGGCTTTAGCTATTGTGGTTATGTTGCTGGATGTAAGGTTTTACGAAACTTTTGCTTATGTCTTTTATGGGATTTTTGTGGCTTTGCTGGTCGCTGTTTTATTGATCGGAACCGAGATTAAGGGTTCCCAATCGTGGATTGTGATTGGCGGAATTAGCATCCAGCCCGCTGAGTTTGCGAAGTATGGTACGGCTCTGGCGCTGGCTAAATATTTGTCGTCCATCAGTGTGAAAATGGAGCACTTCAAAACCAGGTTTATGAGTGCCGCTATTCTTCTTGTTCCCGCAGCGTTAATCCTCTTACAACCCGATGCCGGCTCTACATTGGTTTATGCGAGTTTCATTTTTGTCCTTTATCGTGAAGGACTTTCAGGAAAGGTGCTCGTTGTAGGAGTTGCAGCTGCTGTGTTGTTTATTTTGACGCTGTTCGTTGAGCGAGAAATGTGGAACATTGAGACATTGGATCTGACCATTAGTGGAGAATACATTTTGATGGGAGCTATTTTCATTTTAGTAGGACTCGTTCTGCTTCTTTTTCGCAAAAATGCATCTTCACTTTGGCGGCCTTTAGTTTTGCTGGCGGTTGTAGCTGTTGGATATGTGGCCAGTGTGAATTACATCTTTAACGAGATTTTTGAAGACCGACACCGAAATAGGATTTACGAATTATTGGGAATTATTTCAGATCCTAGTGGTACGGGGTACAATCAGCATCAATCGAAAATTGCGATTGGCTCAGGTGGTTTTTGGGGGAAAGGGTACCTCGAAGGAACTCAAACGAAGTTCAATTTTGTGCCTGAACAGAGTACAGATTTTATTTTTTGTACCGTTGGTGAAGAGTGGGGATTTGTTGGAACATCAATTATTATTGTTCTATTCCTCGGTCTTTTTATCCGCATAATTTGGATTGCTGAAAGACAACGGTCAACATTTGCGCGAGTCTACGCTTACTCTGTCGTGTGCATATTCTTCTTTCATTTTGCTATAAATGTGGGGATGACAATTGGATTGGCACCAGTGATCGGAATTCCGCTTCCGTTTTTTAGTTACGGTGGATCATCATTGTGGTCGTTTACAATTCTGCTATTTACGCTTATTAAACTCGATGCTGAACGCAGGAACGTGCTGAGATAGAGTTACTTCACCACCTCCAAAAACCCTTTGTAAGTATGCTTGTTCCCCACCGTTTGAATGGTAGGATCCACTTCCAGTATGTAGTAATACGCTCCATCAGAAGCGGGCGAACCATTGATTTGCCCATCCCACGACTTCATGAAATTCTCGTTATCAAAAACCAACGTACCCCAGCGGTTGTAAATCCGCAAATGAAAATCAGGCCCATCCAGGTTTTTAATCTCAAACCCGTCATTCAGCCCGTCACCATTTGGCGTAAACACATTCGGAATAATCACCTCAATCGCACAACCTTCAATCACCACATCATAAAC
>NZ_JAVLBN010000056.1:0-11779 GCF_031581065.1 Salibacter sp. | reverse complement strand
GCAGCATTACCGGATATCCCGGAAACACCTACTTCATCACCGCCACAAATGCCTGCGGTACCAAAACAGATACCGTCAACCTTCTCGAAAAGCAAGCACCAACACTGGAACTTCCACAAACTGATACCTTGTGCAAAGACGAACCAATTGACGTAAAAATAAGTTCTCCAGATAACATCCAATGGTTTGATGGAAAAAGCGACAAAGAGAGAACACTCTTTGCCCCGGGCGAGTACCCATTGACAGCCACCAACGAATGCGGCCAAATAACCGATACCATCATCCTCTACGCAGAAGAAGATCCAAAACCACAGTTAGGAGCAGACACCGTGATCTGTGAAGGAGAAGAAGTCCGGATCCAAACAAAGCCAACCTTCACGAATCACACCTTCGACTGGAACACCGGGCAGGAAACACAAACCATCACCGCAAAGGAATCCGGTCTCTACCGTGTAACAGTTACCAGCAAGAGAGGATGTGAAGGAAGCGATGAAATCGAGATTGCGGACTGTCCCATCAACATCTTCATCCCGAACGCCTTTACACCCAACGGAGACGGCCTCAACGATAAATTTGAAGTACAGGGCATCGGGATTACAGACTATCATATCTTGATCTTCGATCGCTGGGGCAACCTTGTATTCGAGAGCAACGACATCAACCGCTCCTGGAACGGACTCCAAAACAACAGCGGAGAAAAAGTCAATCAGGGAACCTACAACTACAAACTCCAATACCGCTCAGCAGACTACGAGCTAAAAGAGCGCTTTGGGACAATTGAGGTGATTTATTGAGGCGTATCTCTTTAATACTATAGAAATTCGTTTTCTGAGATGGTAATAGGAAGAGGTGAAGTACTTCCAATTAATGTCTGCTGCAGAGGCGAATTCCATTGAATCATTAGTCTGGGTTGATATAAAGTTGTAACTTCATAAGCCTATGAATTCCTTATTTGATTATTGAGGAATGTCCTGATTAAATGAAGCTATATGTTAAGTATATGGTTAGCCTTCGATGTAAAATGAAGGTGAAAGAGGAGTTAACTAAACTCGGTCTGCATTATGTTATTGTGGATTTAGGAATGGTTGAAATACTGGAGGGTATAACAACCGAAAAACGTGAGCTGTTAAAAAATAAATTACTGGAGTCGGGACTTGAGTTGATGGATGACAAAAAGAGCATTTTAATTGAAAAAATTAAAAGCGTAATAATCGAAGTAATTCATTATTCTGATGAGATACCAAAAGAAAAGTACTCTAGTTATATCAGTAATAAGCTAAATTACGATTATACCTATTTGGCAAATGTTTTTTCTGAGGTTAAAGGAATTACGATTCAGCAATACATTATCAAACAGAAGATTGAGAGAGTAAAAGAATTATTGCTATACAATGAGCTAACACTAACTGAAATTTCGTACAGGTTAAATTACAGTAGTGTAGCACATCTTTCAAATCAATTTAAAAAAATCACGGGTCTATCTCCTTCATATTACAGGGGGTTGAAGCAGAATAGAGATCAAAACCTTGAAAACATGTGATTTGTGTAACTCTTAAATGTTATTGTGTAACGTTTTATAACATTAGTAATGACATCTTTGTCTTGTAATAATTCAATTACACTTAAAATTAAAGATTATGAAAACTGAACAAGCTAAAAGCAATGAAGGGTTCAAAATTACTGGCAACTGGGCTAACCAGTCAAAGCAATTAAAGTCAAAATTTTCTCAACTGACAGATTCAGACCTAAAGTTTGAAAGCGGTAAAGAAAATGACCTGATCCAAAGAATGGAAAAGAAGCTTAACAAGAAGCGTGATGAAGTGATCAACATCATCAAGAAAAACCATTCTGAAACAGTTTAGTTACAACTTAACCTAAATAGAATATTTTTAGAACCAAATAAGAATACTTCTAGTTCGTTTAAAGACTAAACCGAATAAAGAGCAGGTATTGAAAAATGCCTGCTCTTTGTTTTTTTATAAAAAATGACCTGGAACCATTTTTTGTAAACTAAAAAAGCCGATCATTTCGATCGGCTTTTGTGCCCAGAACTGGAGTCGAACCAGCACGACCAATTAAGGTCACATGGCCCTCAACCATGCGCGTCTACCAATTCCGCCACCTGGGCAAGGTGCTTCCTTTTGTCAAAGGGAGTGCAAATCTAAAATATTTTCAAGAATTAGAAAGTTCAATGTCACTTTTACGACATTTTTATTCACACTTTAGGTTTTCATTTGTGGTTTGTAAGCTGGCAGATTAGCTCGTACTTTTGGTGAAAACAAAAATGAATGGCTCAAACTCAGAGCAAACTATGGCATCTTGAACGCATCAACCTCTTCAAGGATCTGACCGAAGAAGATTTATCGAAGATTGAGAAGGTAGCGAGGATGCGTACAATGGAAAAAGGGAAGTACATTTATTTTCCCAACGATCCCAGTACAGTTGTGTTTTTGCTGAAAGAGGGAAATGTGAAAATCGGGTCGTACTCTGATGACGGTAAGGAGGTTATCAAGACCATTCTGGAGCCGGGTGAGATTTTTGGAGAACTATCTATTGCCGGCCAGGATAAACGAACCGATTTTGCCAAGGCGATGAACAATGCGCGAATGTGTGCTGTATCCAAAGAGGAGATGCTACAGATTTTAAATGATGTTCCTTCTTTGAGTTTGAAGATTACAAACCTTATTGGACTCAGACTACAGCGCATTGAAAGGAGATTTGAGTCACTCGTTTTTAAAGATGCAAAGAAGAGGATAACCGACTTTATTAAAACAAGTGCTCTGGAGAAAGGGAAAAAAGTGGGTTATGAATATGTATTCAAACACAGGCTAACGCATAAAGATATTGCCAACTTAACAGCTACTTCTCGCCAAACGGTAACGATTGTTTTGAATGAGTTGAGAGATAATAAAGTGATCAGCTTTGACAGGAACAGAATACTAATTCACGAAATGGATCAATTGTAATGCAGTATCAGTTATTCGTAGGAAAAGATTGTCACGATTGTCAAAAAGTGATCGATTACATCGAGGAAAACAACCTTAATGTTGAGATTATTGATCTCGATGAAGATAATGCAACACAACCACCAGTTGATATCTTTGTACGTCCAGCTCTTTTCGTAGGAAATGAGTTAAAAGCTTACGGAGTAGATATTATAGCGGTTGTAAAACAAAATAATTAGACAAGTCTAATGAACTTTTTAGCGCACTTACTTCTCTCTGGAAATGATGAAAAATTGACTATTGGCAATTATCTGGGAGATTTTGTGCGATCTGTTCATTTAAAGGAGTTGAATCCTCAAATCGTGAAGGGAGTCGAGTTGCATCACGCCATTGATTTTTACACTGATGCTCATCTAGTTTTTCAAAAGAGTGTGGAAAGATTGAGGCCATCGTACAGGAAGTACTCCCCGGTATTAACTGATATTTTTTACGATTACTTTTTAGCGAGAAACTGGAGTGAATTTTCAAATCAGCCATTACAGGAATTCGCCTTTAAAATGTACGAGCTTTTGAATCGATACGAGTCTGTTTTTCCGCCAAAGGCAATTCGGTTTTTACAGTTTTTGGAGAGATACAATGTGCTGTATAATTATGGAAATAAAGAGGGAATTCAGCGCGTTTTAAACGGTATGTCAAAACGGGCGAGTTTTAATTCTAAAATGGATGAGGCAGTTGAAGAATTGAAAGAGTTTGAAGCAGACTTCAATGCTGAATTCATGGCGTTTTTCCCCGATTTACTTCACTTTTGTGAAAAGTGGATTGCAGATCATGAATGAAATTGTAGAGACGAAAGACGGTTCTCACTCCCTTAAATCTGATAAGTTCAATCAAACCTATCATTCTGTTCACGGTGCTATTGCTGAAAGCGAGTACGTTTTCATAGAGGCAGGATTGAATTTTGCTTCTAAAAATAAAGATGAGTTGACGATTTTTGAAATGGGATTCGGAACCGGGCTGAATGCCTTTTTGACGGCTGTCCACGGATCTGACCAAAAGCTCAAGATTCACTATGAAACGATTGAGCAATTTCCTGTTCAAACCCATCAAATCGAAGGACTCAATTACGGTGAGTTGATTGAAAAGGGACAACATGCTGCTTTGTTTAAAGCGATCCATCAAACAGAATGGGAAAAAGCAACTCCACTGAATAAGTATTTTACAATGTTGAAAAAACAATGCAGTTTAACTGATTATCGGTCAGAGCCTGATGTTGTTGACGTCATCTATTTTGATGCATTTTCACCGAATGCCCAGCCAGAGCTTTGGACGGTTGATGTGTTTAGACTGATGTTTGAAATGCTTAAAGGTGGTGGAGTTTTAGTTACTTACTGTTGTAAAGGCGTTGTTCGCAGAGCGATGCAGGAAGCCGGTTTTGAAGTTGAAAAACTCGCTGGACCGCCCGGTAAACGAGAAATGATTAGAGCGACAAAACCATGAAACAATACACGATAAGAGTTTACGCCATTATTGAACACGAAGGAAAAATTCTGCTCAGTGACGAATGCATTGGCGACAAATATTTCACGAAATTTCCCGGTGGCGGACACGAGTGGGGCGAGTCCTTTCCCGAGACCATTTCACGCGAGTTAAGAGAGGAAGCCGATATTGAAGTAGAGGAAGTCGAACACTTTTACACGACAGATTTCTTTGTGAAATCGGCATTTGACGCTGAAAAACAGGTTGTGAGTATTTATTACCGTACAAAAGTTGAGGACCCATCATCTATACCGTCAGCTGAAAAGGAGTTCGATTTTGATCATAATCTCCAAAAGGCTGAACAGTTCAGGTGGGTGAGTCTAAAAGATTTAACAGTAGAATCAGTTACATTCCCCATTGATAAGAAGGTGATAGAAATTCTATCTAAACAGATGCGGAGTTAAATTTCAGGAATTCTGTTTCGCAAAAGATCAACGGCAATCCGTGGGTTTATATGAAAGAGAAGTAGGTTGCTTTCAAATAAAATGAAAACACGATCTTTGCTTTCATAACCAAAACATAAATTTTATGAATGCACTAAAGTTCATTGGAATTGCTATAGTAGCTGTTATTTCAGTTCCTGCTATTTTATCTTTTTCTGATTATAACTTTAAAGAGACCAATGTAAATTTGCTTAAGGCTGAGGGTCAGTCTAAATACAAGGTTGAAGAAATCGACTACCCGGCTCAAAAATTCCTTACTTACCGTGAAGAAGTTCCTTTCGATGGAATGCAATCATTTTACTCTAAACACCTGGGAGCTATTTACCAGTTCATCGGGAAATCTGAAAAGATGCAGCCTGCTGGTCAGCCGTGCGGAATTTACTATACCTGGAATGAGAGTGAACGAACGACAGATATGGCCGGTGCTGTTCCATTCACCGCTAAGGGTGAAGTTACGGAAACCGGAGATTACACCGTTGAAGAGTTTTCAGGTGAAGCTTATAAGATTGCCTACCGCGGTTCTTATGATAATTTGGGAGAGGCGCACATCGCAATGGAAGAATATCTCAAAAGCAATGATATCTCGCTGAACAATGTAGCCATGGAGCAATACATCACTGATCCATCAACACAGCCTGATACGGCTAAATGGCTCACTAATATTTACTATTTCCCACAGGATTAGATTTATGGTTTATCGTTTAAAGGTTTAATGTTTAAAGGTTTAATGGATTAACGGTCAGAGCGCAATGAGTATCTGGCCGTTTTTTGTATGTCGAAATTTCCGGCAAATAAAAAAGGCTGATTCGGGTTGAATCAGCCTTTTGACGTTTGGAGCGGAGAGACCGAGACTCGAACTCGGGAGCCGCTGTTAGGCGACTACGGATTAGCAATCCGCTGCATTACCACTCTGCCACCTCTCCAAAGCGGTGCGCAAATTTATCAAATTTTGATAGAAGCAAAACTCATTTGCTAAAAAAGTGAAAAAGTTTTCTAGCCTGAATTTCATTGATGTTTATAACATTCAAATTATCAATCCAAATACAAGTGCCGTAGGCACGAATTCACATAACTCTGGGTTTTAGCCCAGAGCCTAGAACTTGTAGCTAGCCTGTGAGTGCTGTATGCACGGCACACAAAACAGTAAAAAACATCAGACATGTATAACGTGAACCGTACCTACGGTACTCAAAGTCTTGTTTGTAAACCTGGGCTCCGGGTTATCACCCGGAGATAGATGTAAGTCGTGCCTAAAGGCACTTTTTTCTAAAGACTTTAGCTAAGTTTCTATAAGACCTAAGCCCAGATCTTTAAGCTATTTAAATGCAAAACAAAAGAGCAATAAAAATCGAACAAAGTGAGATTGAACGACTTTTTAACACGAATTATTTACGCTTTATCAGGGTATTCAATGCGAACGTGGTAGATGTTTTTCAATCGTTTTTTGAATACCTTTTTGATCCGTGAAATATCGCGGAGTGTAATGTCAGCATGAATGAATTGATCTTCATTTAGTTGCGAGTCTATGATTTGATCAACGAGTTGTTCCAGTTTTTCCACTTCGTAGTTCTTCAGGCTTCGCGATGCCGCTTCAACTGAATCTGCCATCATGAGAATTGCCGTTTCCTTGCTGAATGGTATAGGCCCGGGATACTGGAAGTCGTCCATATTCACCGATTCATTTTCCTGCCTGGCCTTGTAGTAAAAGTATCGTGTAACGGTTGTTCCGTGGTGTGTTCTGATGAAATCGATAATCTGTTCAGGCAATCGTTTTTTCTTCGCCATTTCAATGCCTTTGATCACGTGATTGATGATGACTTTGGCACTCTCGGCATAGGTGAGCTGATTGTGTGGATTTCCGCTGCCGGATTGATTCTCTATGAAATATGCGGGATTCTTCATTTTTCCGATATCGTGGTACAGGGCTCCGGTTCTGACCAATAGCGAATCAGCGCCAATGATGCTACTGGCTTCCTCCGCGAGGTTCGCAACCTGCATAGAGTGCTGGAACGTTCCGGGAGCTTTTAAGTTGAGCTGTTTTAACAAGTCGTTATTGGTGTCGCTGAGTTCGAGTAGTGTGAGATCTGAAATTAGCTTAAAGAGTTTTTCAAAAATGAAAATCACGGGATAGGCGAGGAGTGTGAGCATCGCACTGCCGCCAAACCAAAGGAAGTAATTGTAATCGATATCGGTGAAGTGCCCTTCCTTGATAACGGTGAAGCCGAGATACATCAACGAATACGTGATGAAAATGACAAATGCTGATGTGAGGAATTGAGCCCTCTTGCGCAAGCCTGTAAGCGTGAATAGAGCGATGAGTCCGGTCATGATTTGTATGAACACATACTCAAAACCATTTGGCGCGTACAACCCGATCGTGATGATCGTAATCACGTGAACAAACGATGCGATGCGCGATTCAAAGAAGTTGCGGATCACGATGGGCAAAATACAAATGGGCAGCAGGTAAATATTTAACTGATCAAACCAGGTCGTGATGACAGCCAAAACCACAAATAGCACAAATAGTGTGAGGATCAGCGAGAATTTATTGAGCTCGTTGAAAATATCGGGTCTGAAAATAGCCATGTAAAAGAGCAACACAAACACCACAATTGTCACCAAAATCACCTGCCCGATGATGAGCAAAATATTACCCTCAGTGTTGTTGTAGCGCTTGAGGTAAGCAGTTTCAAAGGACTTCAGTTTTTGAAAAGCAGATTTATCAACGATTTCACCACGACTAATGATCTTTTCGTTTTTCTCGACCTTGCCGTAATAATCGGCAATTTCTTCCATCCTTTGCTGGATAACTTTTTCGGTCAGATCCGGATTGTAAGCCAAATTGGGCTTGAGGTTTTCTATTACCAGGTTTTTCACCATGATGGAATCTTCCGGTGCCGACTCACTAACGTGATCAGAGATGTAATCCGCAGCTTCCTGCAATGTGTACAAACCAGATAGCGGCTGGCGCTTTTCCCTGTGATCTGACACAATATTTACAGCGCTCTCATCGGTCAGAACCTCATGATTCTCGATGATTCCTTTTCCGTAAATTTCTTTTAGCTGTGTAACACCCCATTTTTCAAATGTTTTTATTTTGGTTGAATCCCAGCGATCTTCTTCAAGGCTCAAACCGAGCTTAAAATTTTCGATAGCGTTTTTAGCGGCTTCATTTTCGCGAGTGAAAAACGGTTTGGTAAAGGAATTGATCTCAGCTCGCTCTTCTGCTTTTTGCTTGTCTGTTTTGATAATAGCAAAGTCAAAGGGAGCGAGTAGGTCATCGTGTAACCACGGTTTGCCGGCTTCAAACTCGTACTTGAAGTGAGCTTCTTTTGGGAGAAGCGCCACAATAATCGCGATAGCGACAATCGCTAACAAAAAGCGCGCTAATTTGTTATGGCTGTGACGTAATTCGCTGGCAAATTCTTTAATCATAACTCAACAATAAAAAACGAAAGTATAACTGTTGTGTGTAATGAGCGTAAATTCGTAAAAGATACTTGATTTTCTACCTTTGCAGTCCAAATTTGAAATCTAATAAATAATTATGAAAGAAGTATATATTGTATCAGCGGTGAGAACCCCGATCGGAAGCTTTTTGGGAAGCCTCTCATCAGTACCGGCAACCAGACTTGGAGCTACAGCTATCAAAGGCGCTCTTGAAAAGGGCAAAATTGAAGCTTCATGGGTACAGGAAGTATTCATGGGAAATGTACTTCAGGCCGGTCTAGGCCAGGCACCAGCTCGCCAGGCAGCAATCTTTGCCGGAATTGAGCACAAAGTTCCCTGTACTACGGTAAACAAAGTTTGTGCATCAGGAATGAAAGCGATCTCTCTTGGAGCACAGAGCATTATGCTAGGTGATAATGATGTTGTTGTAGCTGGCGGAATGGAAAATATGTCTGCAGTGCCACACTACATGCTAGGAAGCCGTAAAGGTTACAAAATGGGCGACTTCAAAGTAGTTGATGGAATGGTAGGTGATGGCCTCATCGATGTTTACAACAATTACCACATGGGTAACGCTGCTGAGTTGTGCGCTAAAGAATGCAAGATTTCTCGCGAAGAGCAGGATGAGTTTGCAATTGAAAGCTACAACCGTTCAGCAAAAGCGTGGAAAGAAGGTCTTTTCAAAGATGAAATTGTACCGGTTGAAGTACCACAGCGAAAAGGTGATCCTGTAGTTGTGAGTGAAGATGAAGAGTACAAGAATGTGAAAATGGAGAAGATTACAAGTCTTCGCCCAGTTTTTCAAAAAGAAGGAACAGTAACGGCTGCCAACGCTTCAACATTGAATGATGGTGCATCAGCAGTTGTGTTGATGAGCAAAGAGAAAGTTGAAGAACTGGGTGTTAAGCCGATTGCCAAAATCGTTTCTTATGCTGATGCTGCTCAGGCTCCTGAGTGGTTTACAACGTCACCATCAAAAGCACTTCCTAAAGCACTTGACAAAGCGAAAATGTCTCAGGACGATATCGACTTTTGGGAAGTGAACCAGGCATTCTCAGTAGTGAGTTTGGCCAATATTGCAGAATTGAAACTCGATCCGTCAAAAGTTGATGTTCACGGTGGAGCCGTATCTTTAGGTCACCCGCTGGGTAACTCAGGTTCAAGAATCGTTGTTTCATTGTTGAATGTACTCAAGCAGCACGGTGGCAAACGCGGAGCTGCCGGAATATGTAACGGTGGAGGTGGAGCCTCGGCAATGGTTGTTGAATTAGTTTAATTCAGTACAACTTGTTAAAAAGTCTTTACAATGAGCTTGACGAATAAAGCGCGAGTTTTGCTTTATTTGTCAAGCTTTTTTCAATTATGCGGTTCCATCTGACCGGTAATTAATAAAATGAGCAGATGAAATACGGTGTAGCCAAATTGAGTATTATTCCCTGTCGGTCAGAGCCGGCAGACCCGAGCGAACAAACGAGTCAGCTCCTGTTTGGCGAGCACTACAAAGTTCTTGAAGAGCGCAAAAAGTGGGTGAGGATAAGAAACTCGCTCGATAAGTACGAGGCCTGGATCGATCGCAAGCAACACGCTGAGATCACAGAAGAGGAGTACAAGCGGCTCGACTCTGATCGTCATGCAACCTGTTCACTCGAACTCGTTGGATTGGCAACAAACGTTTCCACAAAAGAAATCACACCCATCCCAATGGGGAGCACGCTTCCGCTTTTAAAAGACGGCAGCTTTGAACTCGGCTCTGACCATTACCAATTTGACGGGCAATTTATTCACCAGCTTTCTAAAGACAAGAACAAAATTGTTGAGAACGCTTACATGTATCTCAATGCTCCGTATTTGTGGGGAGGCCGTTCTCCGTTTGGGATCGACTGCAGCGGATTTTCGCAAATCATTTACAAGTTGAATGGCATTAAGTTGCCTCGGGATGCTTATCAGCAAGCAGAGATAGGAATAACGTTGAGCTTTGTAGAAGAGGCTGAGCCCGGTGATTTGGCGTTCTTTGACAACGAAGAAGGCGATATTACGCACGTGGGCATTTTGCTGGAAGATAACTATATCATTCATTCATCAGGCAAAGTAAGAGTAGACCGAATTGATCACCAGGGCATTTTCAATGCCAAAGAACACGATTACACTCACAAGCTGCGCCTGATCAAGCGTATTTTTTAGGGTTTACGAAAACCTCCTTTTTTACCTAAATCTTTCTAATTTATTCTGTTCCCCTGTAACTTATTCCGTTTTTCGTTCCACTTGTACCCTTGTTCGTGAACTGCAATAAACTAATGATACATATTGCGGTAGGTTTGTATAAAACTACAACACGATCAAAATATGTCTATCAATAACAAGTTACTGCCAAAGTTATCTTTGCTGTTTGTTACTTCATCAGCGGGTATTTACGGCATCGCTTTAACATTACATTTTATAACATCATTTGGTAATTTAGAGTATATAGCCGGTTTTCCAATTTTAATCACAGCAATAGGTTTAACATTGTACAAGTCAAAAGTACTTCGCAGTTACTCGTCCTATCCTGATTACATTGAATTCACAACTGGTAATCTTTTCACTACTGATGAATTGATATTGAAGAGAGGGTCTAGAAGAATTGTAAAAGACGATATTGAAGAGGTAACCATTAAAGGGTTTCTATTTTGGAAGAATCTTGAAATATCAGTGAGAGGAACGCACAAGAACCATATGTTCAAGATTCCACTTCTAATCGTATCTAATAAGAAATCAGTTCAAATGATTGAAGATATAGTTGGCGCACCAATGAGTGAAATTTGGGAAGCCAACGTAGAAACACAAGAGCGTGTTGTAGGCGGCCAAAGAATTGGCCAAATTGCTATAAACTAGCAGCTAAACATTGTATTTCCTGATACAATGTACCCTGACGCACGTAAAGTGGTCAGGGTTTTTTTGTGTTTTTAATGAAGCTTTTATTGCTACCGCACGAACCGAGCTTGCGAGTTCAGCCAGGTAAATTTATTCTTGTGTATAAGTTACTTCCGATACTTTTTATAAAGTTCTAAGAGATGTTATCAGGTGGTACAGATAGCTAAATGAAATAATCTTCAACCACGCGATACAATCGCGCGGGAGCGGGGGACAAGAAAAAGATGATGAGATAAAGGGTAGTGGAAACTCGATTAATTACAAGTTCCGAATGCATGATCCAAGGTTGGGACGTTTCTTTAGTATAGATCCTCTTGCTTCAAAATATCCTCACTACACTCCTTACAGCTTTAGCGGAAATAAAGTAATTCATGCAATTGAGTTGGAAGGCTTGGAAGAACTCATTATTCATACTCGTCATTTAAAAGATGGCTCAAAAATTAATCGTATTTTCACTTACGGAGACGCTGAATTTCAGAATAACAAGAAAAC
>NZ_JAVLBN010000055.1:0-11901 GCF_031581065.1 Salibacter sp. | reverse complement strand
TACATCTATATTCCCGAAATAACCTAATCACACTGCTACACCATAACGTTACCACGCTATTCTTATCACGCGGTTCATACCTAAAAATCCAACAGCCCTTTACCCCACCTCCTTCTCCAATCTTTCCTTCACACCCGTTTCATCATCCGCGATGTCGCGGTCTTCGATGAAGATCACTTTTTTATCCTGGGCCTTTAGGTCTTCCTGCATTTTCGCTTCGAGGTGATAGCTATCCGTGTGGTCGTGGCTATCTTCAATGAGGTAAATCGCTACCTGCTGATCGGGAAAGTAGAAGTTGAGGAGGTACTCGCCTATTTGAACGAACTCCTCAACCGGTTCAGGAGGGAGCAACTCGCGCAGCTTCACGTGAGCTGCACTTTGGTGTTGCATCCAGTAATCGTCTTCTAAATAAAAGCTGTCCATCATTCGCCAAACACTTCGCGAAAAGCAAAAACCTCATCCAGTCGAACACCTTTCTCAGTGTGTTTGACCGTACACAATTCGTTTTGTGAGTCGTGCTCAAGGAACAGCACGTAATTCTCATCGGCTGCTTTTTTCAAAAACTTATCCTTCTCATCGAGCGTGAGTAGCGGACGCGTATCGTAGCCCATGACAAAAGGCAACGGAATGTGTCCTACTGATGGTAACAGATCGGCCATAAAAACGAGTTTCTTGCCCTTGTAATTAATGTGCGGAATCATCTGCTTATCAGTGTGGCCGTTTACGTACAACACGTCAAACCCCAGCGGAGTATCCGTCAACATATCACCATTCGGTACATCCAGGTGATTGAGCTGTCCGCTCTCTTCAATCGGTAAAATGTTTTCTTTCAGGAACGAGGCTTTTTCTCTCTGATTTGGTTCAGTGGCCCATTTCCAGTGATTCTCGTTACTCCAGTATTTCGCATTCTTGAATGTGGGCAGCAGCTTGTCGTCCTTCGTTCGCTCAATCGCACCACCGCAGTGATCAAAGTGAAGATGCGTCAAAAACACATCCGTAATATCATCGCGGTGATAACCTTGCTCCTTAAGCGATTCGTCCAGTGTGGGTCCGTGCGGATGGTAATGACCAAAGAACTTCTCACTCTGTTTGTCACCCAGCCCGGTATCGAGCAAGATCAACCGGTCGCCATCCTCAATGATCATGGAACGCATCGCCCACGTACACAAGTTTTTTTCATCAGCCGGATTTGTGCGGCTCCACAATTGTTTTGGCACAACGCCAAACATCGCTCCGCCATCCAGTTTGAATTTTCCTGCTAAAAGTGGTGTAATTTTCATAATCTCCTGTTTTTCGGTCAGAACCTCTATAGCCGGCTTTCCGGGCGGTTCTGACTGTTAATTTTGTTGTGGCTTTGGCAATACCATTTTTCCTTCGCGCACATCCTGGTAACGCTTGCCGAGGTAAGTGAGCAAGTTCGAGAATTTTTTCACTTCCTCCAGCGTTTCATCCGTGATTTTCTTCTTTTTCATGCGCAGTACCATCACGCCATAAATTCCGTTGAAACAGAGCTCAATCGGGTTTTCAACAGAGTTGTCAGACTTCTTCTTCAACTCCACGATTCCGGGATAAGCCTCTTCAAAGAGCTTTTGATAGTCCTTGTCGTTGAGCGTTGTCATGAGCGCGTTGTGGACATACGAAAGCTCACCAATTACCTGGTAAACTTCCTCCACGTGGCCTTTCTCAGCCATGTTCTGGCTCTCCATTTCGTGGAGCATATCTTGGTACCAGCGCATGAGCTTGCCGCGATCTCGTCCTTTGATGCCCTGCTTATCGATGAGCATCTCCTCTACCAGCTCTTTGTTGAGCGATAGAGATCTGAGTAAATCCTCAGTGTGATAGAGATACAGCACGTACTCTATAATATTTTCCTGTAGCTTTTTTTCGTGTTCAAGCATTATTGTTGATTGCTTAGTTCTGCTTCACCATCGTAGCGGTCGTTGAGTCCTTTGATAACCTGATCAGTGATATCTACCTGCTCACTCGACCACAAAATGTTACTCGATATACTTTTACTCAATACTACTTTGTAATTGTGTTGTTTGGATATTTCATCCATGTAGAGCGTAACAGAATCGGTCACACGTTGGGTGAATTCCGTTTCAGCTTTTGCGAGCGAGCGGGAAAGGTTGTCCTGTAATTCGTAGAGTTTTTGTTCGCGTTTTTGGAGTTCCTGCTGGCGTGCCTGTCCTTCAAATCTGCCGAGAGTTGGTGCATCGCGCTTCAGTTTCTCGTAATCATCCATCAACTCACCCTCCTTGGTTTTAATGCGCGACTCAAATCTCGCCTGTTGTTTGCTGAGTTTCCCTTCCAGCTCTATGGCGAGTTCGTACTGTTTCATGAGGCTATCGGTATTGACGATGGCTACGACAGGATCTGACTGTTTTGAGCTGTCTTTTTCTTTTTTACCTGATTCTTCTTCAACGATAGGATCTACATCTGCGAGGTAGAGTCCGCCAAATACGATTGCAGCTAAAAGTGCAATTGTGCTAAAAATGAGAGATACTTGTTGCTTCACGGTTTTCAAATTTTAAACAAAGGTATAAATGCAAAAAAACTCCTGCCACAATGTGACAGGAGTTTCAGGTAAGTCTATTTTAATTCTTTTTTATTCTCCTTTAGAAAAGCTGAGTTGCTTTGGAAAACTGTAATCTGAAGAAGTATTGACAGTTTTCATTTCATATTGCCCATTGGCATTCTCAGTTAACTGGATGTTAGCTACTTGCTTTTCGCCATCTAAAACAACCATGTGAGCTGTTGACTGATCGATTTTTCCATCGAGCTTGTAAGTTTCACCACCAATCATGATGTTTCCTTTAACGTAAATATCGTTCTGGCTCAGTTCAATTGTTGCCTTGCCTGATTTCAGCTTACCATTGAAGTCGCTCGCCATAATGGAAACTGAAAATGCAAAAATGAATGTAAGTGCTAAAAATATGCGTTTCATAATCTTTGGATTTGAGTCAAATATAAGTGAATTTCCTTTTCTATGACGTAAGGACGCTAAAGAATGTTGTCTGGATCAATGTAGAAAACATGATCGATCAACTCTTCAAATGATTCTGCATTTTGATAGCTTCGGTCGCTGTACGTGTTGGCCATCAGCTTGACATAGCTGGGGATATCGTTTATTGCCACATATTCGATGTGTACATTCCCAAAAGATTGTGAGGCTCTTTCATTTTCGTTTAGATCCCTGCGCGGCTTGAGGTAATAAACCTGCTTTTCTTTTACCAAATCGTTGATTTCACTCAGCGAGCGATGAGAGCTTTGCACTTTGTACTCATCGAGATCATTAACTTTGTCCTTGAAGTATTCGAAGAGATGTATAAAGTTCTCAAACCCAAAAATATCGCTGTAAGTGAAATAAAAGCCGTTTGATGCCTGGGAGTTGAAGATGTGTAACCTGACAGTTCCCTCGATATCCTGTTTGCGCAAGTCGTAGTTATCTCGCAACATTTTGATGTAGGGAACATACTTTTTGTTGTACAACCAGTCGCTGTACTGGAATTTTTGACGGGGAGAACGTTCAATTACTTCGCGATGAATTTCAACTTCTCCCTTTTCCTTGTCAGGAACTCTACCTTTGAGCAGGTTATTTAGTAGTTTCTTTAAATTCATTTCAGTAGGATTTAAAGAACAAAGTTGGATTTTTTTATCTGTATATTAGTATCAGGATGTTTCAAAATAGAATCAAAGATTATATTTACTGGATGATTTCCAATCCGTTTTTATTAACGGCAAAAGGAAAAAACAACCTTCAAAAGGAAATTACTCATGATTGGTCAGAGCGCTTTCAAGGCGAATCAAAAACTGTAACACCACGAAAAAGGCTCGGATTCCTCTATGAGGATCTCGTCTCACACCTCATCACTCAACACCATAGCTACGAAATTGTTGATCGCAATATTCAGATCATTGAAAACGGAAAAACTCACGGAGAAATAGACTTTGTGGTTCTGAACAAAACCACCGATCAACTCATACAACTCGAAAGTGCCGTCAAGTTTTACCTTTTCCATCCGCAATCGGGAATGTGGATCGGACCAAACGCAAATGATAAATTGCATCTCAAATACAACAAGCTGATTGAAAAACAGCTCAATTTGTACCGCGACTTTGAAGAGTTGATTCCGTATAACATCTCAGAAAGTCAGCTGTGGACGAACGGAATGCTTTTCGTTCCACAGGGATCTGACTATCAACTACCGGAATACGTCAATAAAAATGTTGAGATTGAAAACTGGTTCTTTAAAAGTGATGAGGAAAAACCCAAAGGTGTTCCTCTCAACAAAAACGAGTGGATTATACCTACAGATAAAATCCACTCGCAATTAGCTATGAAAAGAAAATCTACTTTGGAAAAATCTTCAATGTTGCTCAACACAGCGAGCAACAATAAGTTTTTCCTTGTTCATGAAAATTGGCCTAATTCTTAATAAAATTGATTATTTCATCAGTTGCCGGATTTTCCTGCGGGTGAACATGACCTACATATTGACCATTTTCATCGATCATGAACTTTTGGAAGTTCCACTCTACCGGAGCATCTTCCACACCGTTTTCATCTTTTTGTGTGAGCCATTGATAAACTTCGTGTTGATCGTCACCTTTCACTGATACTTTCGACATCATTGGGAAGGTCACATTGAAGTTCGACTCACAAAAAGTCTTGATTTCATCTTCAGTGCCGGGCTCCTGATTGCCAAAGTTGTTAGCTGGGAAGCCCACTATTTGAAAGCCGTCACCACCATATTCTTCGTACAATTCCTGGAGTACGCTGTACTGAGGTGTGAGTCCGCACTGTGATGCGGTGTTCACTACCAACAACTTTTTTCCTTTGAAATCAGATAGTTGAACATCTTTTCCTTCTATATCTTTAACCGTAAAATCATGAAATGTTTTTGCCATACTTTTGCGTTTTGATTGTATCTAATATTACAAAACTTTAGTCTCTTTGTTCAACGAATTTACAGCCTTATTGTCAAAAGAAGTTAAACTGGAGTGGCGCAATAAATTTGCCCTTGGTGGATTGTTGCTCTACGTGGTTTCCACGGCTTTTGTGGCTTACCTCAGTTTCAAGAAAATTGTTGACATTCCGGTTTGGAACGCGTTATTCTGGATTATTTTTCTGTTTGGCGCTACCAATGCTGTAGCCAGGGCTTTCGTGCAGGACTCCAAAGAAAAGCAGCTCTACCTCTACACGTTAGCAAGTCCGCAAGCGATTATTTTGAGTAAAATGGTTTACAATGGACTCTTGCTGTTTGTTATTTCGGTTCTGACCTACATTGTATTTGGTGTTTTAGTTGGTAATCCCATTCAAAACCCTGTCATGTACCTCACCGCCTTAATTTTGGGTTCAACCGGATTTTCGGGAACACTTTCGTTGCTTTCAGCTATTGCCTCGCAAACACAAAACAACGTTTCACTTTTATCGATTTTAGGCTTCCCCATACTACTCCCTCTCCTAATGACTTTGTTAAGACTTTCTAAAAATGCGGCCGATGGTATTTCGTGGACTGTGAGTCTCAACTATGTATGGATTTTACTGGCGCTTAACACTATCGTTTTCGCATTATCCTATCTATTATTTCCATACCTTTGGCGCGAATAAAATCAACTCGTTTTGGCAAAGAACTGGTGGAAAGCAATTGCGGTAATTTTGGTCCTTTTTGCATTGATAGGCGGGCTTTTAATTGATGTCCCCCGACTGCCGATTCTCAACGAAACAATTCGGAATCTCTTTTATCACGTAACAATGTGGTTTGCCATGATGATTCTCATGACGGCATCCGTAGTTTACAGCATAAAATATTTAAGATCAGGGAAAGAGCTGGATGATGCCAAAGCCAAAATTGCGGCTGAAATAGGTTTATTCCTGGGTGTACTGGGAATTGTTACCGGATCAATTTGGGCCAAATTCACCTGGGGAGCTTACTGGATCAACGATCCCAAACTCAACGGAGCGGCTGTCACTATCCTGGCATATTTCGCTTACATGATTCTGCGCAACTCGTTTGACGATGAAGAAAAGCGTGCTAAAATATCGGCCGTTTACAACATTTTCGCCTACGTATTGCTCATCGTTTTCCTCATGATCTTACCCCGCATGACCGATTCACTCCACCCGGGAAATGGCGGTAACCCTGCCTTCAGCCAGTACGATTTGGATAATACGATGCGCATAATTTTCTACCCGGCAATTATCGGGTGGACGCTCATTGGAGTTTGGCTGGGTGAACTCAAACTTCGCCTGCATAAATTACGTATAAAAAAGCTCGAAGATGAACTTTAAACGAACTGCTATACTCGCATTGATACTTTCTTTATTTTCTGCTGTTTCGGTCAGAGCCCAGCAAGGGGTTGAAATGGCCGATGTCATGCGATCTGAAGGAAAGATCTATATCGTGGTGGCGGTTATAGCCATCATTTTCATCGGGATTGTGATTTACATGATCTCGCTTGACAGGAAATTATCGAAACTCGAGAAAGAACTAAGAGATTAAAAAAGATGAAGAAAGCTCATATACTCGGCATTATTATTATTGCAATCGCAATCGGTGCTATTCTCACCACGTTGTCTGATTCAAGCACTTATGTTGCCTTTGATGAAGCCTTTTCCAATCCCGGTGAAGAATACCACGTTGTGGGAAAGCTGAACAAGGAAAAAGACCTCAATTACGACCCGCAAACAGATCCCAATAAATTTACCTTTCACATGATCGATAACGAAGGAAAGGAAAAGGAAGTGGTATTGCACAAAAGTAAACCGCAGGATTTTGAGCGATCAGAGCAAATTGTACTCATCGGCAAAGCACAGGGTGATGAATTTCACGCCAAGGAAGTGCTCATGAAGTGCCCATCGAAATACAACGATGGAACTGAAGGGTTCAAGACTGAGGAAGAAATGGAACAAATAAGGGCTGAGGAAGAATCGAGTAAAGCGAGCATTTAATCATGATAGAATACGTGGGTGAAAGACTGTGGGCCGGATACCTCGGCAACACATTTGTTATTTTGGCTTTTGTTGCGGCCTTACTGGCAACTGTTTCTTACGCATTAGGAGCTATAAAAGGTGATAAAAACCACAGTTGGAGAAAAATAGCGCGGTCGGCATTTTTTGTGCACACCTTCTCGGCAATCGGGATTGTTGTTACGCTGCTTATTATGCTCGCCAACAACATGTTTGAGTACCACTACATTTGGCAGCACTCAAACAGCGATATGCAAATGCGCTACATCTTTTCGGCCTTTTGGGAAGGACAGGAAGGAAGTACCATTCTTTGGGTCTTTTGGCACAGCATCGTTGGGCTGATCCTTCTCTACACCGCAAAGAAATGGGAATACCGCGTAATGGCTGTTTTCAGCTCGGCACAGGTGATGCTACTCACCATGATTTTGGGTGTCTTCATCTTTGAAAAACAATTCGGGAGTAACCCGTTTACTATGCTCCTTCGCCACCATCCTGATTTTGCCAATCTCCCTTTTCTTCAGAACCCAAACTACATTCAAACTATTGACGGTAGCGGACTCAATCCACTACTCAAGAACTACTGGATGACTATTCACCCGCCAACTCTGTTTCTCGGGTTTGCACTCACACTCGTTCCTTTTTCCTATGCTGTTGCAGCACTTTGGAAAGGGAGTTATAAAAAGTGGGTAAAACCAACAATTCCATGGGCTTATGCAGGAGTTGGTGTACTCGGACTCGGGATTTTAATGGGTGGTGCCTGGGCTTATGAATCGCTTTCTTTTGGCGGCTTTTGGGCATGGGACCCGGTTGAAAATGCATCACTCGTACCCTGGCTCACTTTGGTTGGTGGAGCACACCTCTTGCTCATTCAACGCAACAAAGGCGCTTCACTCGTTTGGAGCTTCATCCTTTTGATTCTCACATTTTTCATGATCCTCTACTCTACTTTCCTCACAAAAAGTGGAGTACTGGGCGATACATCGGTTCACGCCTTTACTGATCTCGGACTCTCAGGTCAGCTCGTGTTTTACTTTGCTTTTTACGGAATTCTCGGGTTCGGACTATTGATTTACAGACTCAAAGACATTCCCAGGAAAAAAGAAGAAGACTCCCTTTGGTCGAGAGAATTCTGGATGTTTGTGGGTGCTCTCATTCTACTCCTTGCCGGATTCCAAATCACGTTCTCCACGAGCATTCCAGTTTGGAACAAGCTTTTCGGAACTGAAATGGCTCCACCGGCTGATCCGATTGAGCACTACAACAGCTTTCAACTGCCTTTTGCCATCGTGATTGCCTTCGTGATCGGATTTACGCAGTACCTGAATTACCGCAAAACGAACTTCCGCAACTTCATCAGTAAGGTACTGCGCGATGTCATTATCGGGTTGGCGTTTACCATCGCCATCGGATTGGGAATGGGCATGAAAGACCCGCTTCTACTCCTCTTGTTATTCGCCACACTTTTTGCATTGGCAGCTAATGTCGATTACCTGTTCAGATCCACTCGCGTTCAGCGTGTAAAATCAGGTTCGGCAATTGCGCACATCGGTTTCCTTTTGGTCCTGATGGGAGCTCTGATCTCGAACGGAAACAAAGAAATTATCTCTGAAAATACTTCACAATACGATCTCAAGTCACTTGACACCAATTACAGCAATAAGGAAAACATCCTGTTAATGCTCGATGACACGATGGAGATGGCGCAGTACAACGTGGTGTTCCGCGGAAAGGAAAAAGAAGGAATTCACGTTCACTATAATGTGGATTACCTCGACAAAGAAACGAACGAGAAAAAATTCACGCTGCGCCCATTTGTTCAGCTCAATGAGCGAATGGGTAATGTGGCTGAGCCATCAACACGTCACTACTGGAATAAGGATATTTTCACGTACATCAAGTACGCTGAGTTGGAAGACCGTAAAGAACCACAAAGCGACAGTTACGAGGAGCCGCAGGAATTCAAGGTTTCAATTGGCGACACTATTTATGCCAACAGTGCAATTTTTGTTTTCGACACGTTGAAGGTGGTTCAGAACAAGGAACTCCGCGACAGCCTAGAATTGCACAATCACGACTTGCTCGTTAAAGCTGAGCTCACAGCATTTGATTTTGACACAAAAAGCCACAAGCTAGAAACGTATTTTGGTACGCGCGGCAGCAAAATCGTTACCATTCCTGATGTTGACGACAACCTGTACGTAAAAGTGGAACTCTTCAACATCGATCCCGATGAAGAGCAAATGGAGTTCCGCATTTTTGAGAAAAAGAACAAGATCAAGGAGTTCATCATTATGCAGGCCATGATCTTCCCGTATATCAATATTCTTTGGATCGGGGCAATTTTGATGGTGATCGGTACCGTAATCGCTATTGTTTCACGCCTTGTGAAAAAACGCAAATCGTCATGATGCGCATTGCCATCATCGGTACAGGAAATGTAGCGTGGCAGTTTGCAAACGCTTTTCGCGAAAAGCACAACGTTGAATTCATTTATGGTCGGAACGCTAAGAAAGCCGAACAGCTAGCTCAATCGGTTGAAGCTGCATTTTCGACATCTTTCAATCAAATTCCGCGCGACCTGGATCTCTACCTCATCGCAATCTCAGACGATCAAATTGAATCGGTTGCTGGTCAGATCCCTGAAGTGAGCGGAATCGTTGCACATACTTCGGGAAGCGTGGATCTGACCGTGATACCACACGAAAAAAGTGGTGTCTTTTACCCGCTTCAAACACTTTCAAAGGAAAAAGTTGTCGATTGGAAAAAGGTGCCGCTCTGCGTGGAATCTCAGCATGCGGAATCGCTGGAAGCATTGACTGAGCTGGGATCTTACCTGAGTAAAAATGTGCAACAAATCGATTCACAACAACGCAGGGCCATTCACCTGGCGGCTGTTTTTGCCTGTAATTTTTCCAATCACATGATGGCCAATGCACAGGAACTTTTGCGGGAATCGGAACTGGATTTTTCAATCCTGAAACCGCTCATCGAGGAAACGGTTGAAAAGGCACTTGAAGTAGGTCCTGATAACGCGCAAACTGGTCCGGCTGTTCGTGGTAACGAAAAGACACTGGAAAAACACCAGAATTTACTGGAAAACCACGCCCGACTACTGGAAATTTATAATTTGGTCAGCCAAAGTATTCAAGACACGCAGCATGAGTGAGCATTATCTCAAGAAACTTCCCAAAATCACGACTTTAGTATTTGATGTTGACGGTGTCCTCACCGATGGATCTATCACGTTAATGCCTGATGGCGAAATGATAAGAACACTCAACACGAAAGACGGTTTTGCCATGAAGCAGGCTGCTAAGGCTGGTTTGCGCATGATCGCAATAACGCGCGGCAGCTCACAAATCGTGAAGGACAGTCTGCTCCGTTTGGGATTTGAAGATGTGGCACTCAACATCATCGACAAGTTAGACAAGTACGATGAATACCGTCACATTTACGACTTGCAGGAAGATGAAGTCCTCTACATGGGTGACGACCTGCCGGATTTGGAAGTGATGCGCGAGGTGGGACTTCCAACCTGCCCAAAAGATGCAGTAAAAGAGGTACGCGATGAATGCGTGTACATTTCACCGTTTGATGGCGGGCGAGGTTGCGTTCGCGATGTCATTGAAAAAGTCATGCGTGCTAAAGAGATGTGGTCATTATGAACTGGCTAAAAACAATTCGCCCGATCAATTTACTGATTATCATCATCACGATGTTGTCTTTGCGCTACCTCGTGATAGAACCTGTTTTGGTGCAGCTATCAGCGATGCTCAAAACCGAGCTCGTTCTGCAAATGACTGTACTACAGTTTTCTCTTCTCGTACTCTCAGTCATTTTAATTGCAGCAGGTGGCTACATCATCAATGACGTTTATGATGTAGAAATAGATCGCAAAAACAAGCCTGGAAAGAACAAAGTAGGGCAACAAATAAGCGAAAGTCTGGGATTCAACGTCTATTACATTTTGACAGCTACCGGAATTGTTACAGCGCTCGCACTCGGTTTTTGGCTAGGCAATTATAACCTGGCATTACTGCACATAGCTGTAGCTGCTTCGCTTTGGTTTTACGCAACAAACTTTAAAAAGTCATTCCTGATCGGGAACCTGATCATCAGTTTGTGTGTCGGGTTGATTCCGATTGTTGTCGGGTTTTACGAAATTGTACCATTACAGGAAGAATATTTCCACCTCAGCGAAAAGTACAAGAACTTCAACCTCAACTTTTTGTCTTACTGGATGATCGGGTTTGCCGTATTCGGATTCTTGGCAACGCTCGCCCGCGAGATCACCAAAGACATGGAAGACAAAGAAGGTGATATCAGTCAGAACGCGAAGACACTGCCCATAGTGGCAGGTAACGCCATTGCTAAAATCGTGGTCGTGTTGGTTTACGGTGCCATGATCTACGGGCTCTACCACATTTACGTGACCCACTTAACCGATAGCTGGACATTCTGGTATTTTAGTCTGCTCGCGTTACTCCTCACGGTTATGCTCATCCTAACCGTACTGGCCAAAACCAAAGGACATTATCACAAAGTGAGCAACCTCAACAAGGTCACGTCAATCCTGGCGATCCTCTATCCTATTGGTGTAGCGTATATGCTTTATAACAGTAATTTGCTGTAGAGAAATAAGCTCTCCCTGCGTTTGAGCGAGATAATGAGGTATACGTATTTCTTTTGATAAATAAGGGCTGACGGTTTCAACCAAAAAAGAATAGAGCTTGTCCTTTTATCTTGACACAAAACGATAAAGCAAAACTCTTGGAATCTTTAAGTTATTATGTTTATTCGTTTTGCCTTGATGCAAAAGAATTCAACCGAGCCGAAAGGCGAGCTCATAAGTACCTATAAAATTTTTATGAAACGAATAATAAATCAAGTCTCCGACTTTAGATCACACTTGAATATTGATTCTTAAT
>NZ_JAVLBN010000054.1:0-12354 GCF_031581065.1 Salibacter sp. | reverse complement strand
CATTTCACCAAAATCTTCTTCGAGCATCTCTCGTGTATAGAGCATTGACGGATCTTTAGGTCCGCCCGAAGTAAACCGCAATTGATCTGGCGTAAAAGCTTCGAGTATGAGTTTACCACCCGGTTTCAAGGCACGCGAGAGCTTGCGGTGAATTTCGGCTCTGACAGATGGAGGGAAATGAGCATAAATGAGTGCGATGACATCGTATTCTTCTTCGGGAATTTGAATTTCGGTCAGATCACCGTGAATGGTATCGATCTCAACATTTTTGCGATTAGCTAGTTCTGTGGCTTTTTCCAGTGCACGTTCGCTGTAGTCGATTGCAGTTGCGTGCCAGCCTTCTCCTGCTGCAAATACAGCGTTTCTTCCTTCGCCATCGGCAGGGAGGAGGATTTTGCCGGGTTTCAAAACGGCTAGTTGTTCTTCTAAAAATTCATTGGGCGATTCACCATAACGGTACGAATCATCTTTGTACATCTCGTTCCAAAATTCTGCTTTCATGCTGCAAAGGAAATATGTTTATACAACTAATTGTGTGATGAAAGTAACTTAAGGTTTAATGTTTAACGTTTATAGGTTTAGTTTAAAACTGATAACTGCGAGGTTATTGATCATCGTCATCTTCGTTTTCTTCAACCATTTCTCTATAGTTGTATTCCCAGGATGCCATTTCTCTTCGTTGTAGCCTGCGAATTCTCATGCGCATGTTTTTGCGTTGTTCTCTACGCAAGCCCACAACAAGGGAGTATCCCATTACGAGCAGGAGCATGGCAAATGGGAGGGAAGCGAGCATCACAGCTGTTTGCAGGGTAACGAGTCCGCCACCTATGAGCAATGTTGCTGCAAGAGCACCTTCAGCGAGTGCCCAAAAGATACGTTGCCCAACCGGTGCATCGAGTTTACCGCCTGATGTAATGGAGTCAATTACAAGAGATCCACTATCTGAACTGGTAACGAAAAACCCAATGATCAGCAGGACGCCAATAAAACTCATGACTTTGCTCAATGGGTATTCACCCAATAATGAAAACAGGGCAGTTGATATGTTTTGGTCTACGGCTTCACCAATTGGTGCGAGTCCGTTGAGCTCGAGGTAAATGGCTGATGAGCCAAAAACGGTAAACCAAAAGAATGAAAAAGCGGTTGGCAAAAGTACAACGCTTACCAAAAACTCGCGAATGGTACGTCCTTTTGAAACACGGGCGATGAAAATCCCCACAAACGGACTCCAGGCAATCCACCATGCCCAGTAAAAAATTGTCCAGTTATTTTGCCAGGCTGTTTCGCTGTAAACCTCAGTGTAAGAACTTATTTCAAGTAGGTTTTGGAAATAGAGTCCCACATTTTCAATGAATGAATCCAGGATGTAAACAGTTGGACCAAGTATAAGCATACCAAAAAGGAAGATCACGGATATGCGAATATTGGCTTCACTCAAAACCCGCACACCTTTATCTAACCCGAGAATAACTGATGTTGTAGCAGCCAGCGTTACGAGCGTGATGATGATTACCTGGGCTCTGACCGTGTCCTCAGTTCCAAACAGAAAACTGATACCGGAGCTGAGCTGTTGAGCACCAAATCCGAGTGTTGTTGCTAGACCAAAAATACAGGCGATAACTGCGAGGATATCCACTACATCACCGATGGGACCGTAAATTTTGCGTTTGAGTATGGGGGCAAAAAGTGATCTGACCGATAATGGAAGCTTTCTGTTGAAAGTAAAGAAGGCGAGTGAAAGGGCTACCATTCCGTAAACACCCCACGGGTGTACTCCGTAGTGGAGGAACGTAAACTGGAATGCCTGTTCTGCGGCTTTCACTTCAGAACCGACCGGCTTTGGTGGTGCAATGGTGTGTTGGATGGGCTCGGCCACGCCAAAATATACCAGTCCGATTCCCATTCCAGCAGAAAAGAGCATGGAATACCACGAGAAATTGGAGAACTCCGGTGTGGCTGTTGGTCCGCCCAGCCTGATTTTCCCGAGTTTCCCAAACGCGATGACCAGCGCCATAATGACCATGGTGTTCATCACGATAACGAAAAACCAACCAACGTTGTCGTAAAGGGCAGTTTGCCATTCTTGAAATAGTTGCTCAACGGGATCGCCCACGTATAAGGTGATGGTAACGAACAGAATGATGATCAGAGCCGAGGGTATGAAAACCGGTGTGTGAAAATCGAAATACTTATTTTTTGCCATGAGGGCGAAAATAAGAAGAAGAGAGAGGTGCTGGTAATATTTCGTGCAGAAAGTTGTTTTTTGAAGCTTTGAAAGTATTTGAATTGAAAATTACTTAAACGTAATAGATCTTCAAATGTGATTTACTTTTACTTTGGTTTTCATCACCTTTTCATTGAAGATCATCAAATACCTAATTGTTGGTATTGCCTGCTTTAGGTCTCAGAAATACTTTTGCTGCCAACATTTATTAAGATTAAATCTAAATAGTTTTATGAACATTCAAAAAGTAATCGCTATTTCGCTTTTGGCAACAGTTGGCTTTGCCTCTTGTAACAAGGATGATGACGATGATAACAATACATCACCTTCAATTCCCAACAGCTACACATCAAATAATTTTGACGTTAATGCAGCCTCACAAATAGAACTTGGAGATCAACTCGAAGCTCTCGCCTCTAAAATCGGTGAAGGTGATGACGGTTCAAAACTTGATCAGAGTGAAGTTGACGCTCTTTTCACTTCAGATATAGATGGTGCGGGAACCTTTAATTACACTAACTTCATCGAATCTGACGTACTTCCATTAGTAGGACCAGAAAGTGGTCAACAATGGGATGTTGTAGCTAATCCAGATAGTGGTGGAGGTGTTTTTGCCGGTCGCTTCCTGTCTTATACTGGCCTTGAACACAAACAGCTCGTAGAAAAAGCTTATTTCATGGGCGGGCATTACATCCAGGCTTACGCAATTGCATACGATGATAACTTTTCATCTGCTGATGTAGATAAACTCCTCGCTCTTTATGGAACAAATCCTGAGTTTCCAATGGGTGCTAGCAATGCTGAGGTTGCTGATCGTTTTAGCGCCAAGTACGCTGCTCGTAGAACACCTGAAACTGGCGGGTTTTACCTGGATGCTCGCAAGGCTCTGATCATTGCAAAATATCACCTTGATAATGGTGCCTCTCCAGAATCATTTGAAGTACGTGATCAAATTGATAATTTCTTTGCTGCATGGGAAAAAAGTATCGCTGCTACGGCTATTAATTACATGTATTCAACACTGGACGTTATCACTAAATCAAATCCAACCGATGAGGAGTTAGCTGATGCACTCCACGCTCACAGTGAGGCAGTTGCTTTTATCCTCGGGGCATATCAACTACCCTCAAGTGAGTATTTAATCGCAAGTGATAGTCAGCTCGAATCTGTATTATCTCTATTGAAGTTCAACGACATCAATTACGATAATTCAAATGCATATTTATTCGCTTCAGAACCAAATGATCATTATCTCGATATTTCAATCGCGATGGATCAGTTACAGGAAACCTATAATTTCACTGATGACCAAATGGAGTCTTTCAAGATCAATTGGGTGAATGAAGATAACAGATAGTTCAATATTCAATTTTAGACAGATTTCCCTTTGTGGTTTGATTGATTTCAAATCACAAAGGGTTTCGTATTTTATTTAGGTATGAATAGATTGATTTTAGTAATAGGTGCAGTATTTACTTTAGGTTTAGTTTCATGTGATAACGATGATGACACTGATGACACAACTCAGGCATATGATCGTGGACCCATGCTCGAAAATTATTCGCAAAATATCATTCTACCCCGGTTACAGGATTTTCATGAAAAAACAGCTAGTTTGCACGAATCTGTTGAAGCGTTAAAGCAAAAAACGAACTCTCAAAATCTAGCAGAGGCGAGAGAGAGCTGGAAGCAGGCTTACCAGAGCTTTCAATATTGCAATGCTTTCAATTTTGGTCCCGGAGATCAAATTGATGGTACTTTTCTCGAAAAACTGGGCACTTTTCCGCCCGATACGACTCAAATTGAGACGTACATCAGCCAAAACGATACCACTTTCAATAACTTCAACCGCAACACCAGGGGCTTTACAGCACTTGATTACATGCTTTTCAATCGTGATGAAAATGCAACAGTTCAATACCTCAATGGTCAGAACCGAATGAACTATGTGCTTGCAGTTTCGCGCAGAATCAAAACGGTTACCGATAAAATACTTGCCGACTGGCAGCAGTACGCGTCATCATTTGAAAGTAATCTCAATGTAGAGGCCGGTTCGCCAACTTCTTTATTCTACAATAGCTTTGTGAAAAGCTATGAGGCTGTAAAGAATTTCAAAACAGGACTACCACTCGGTAAACGTCCCGGCCAACAAGCTGCTGAACCGTACCAGACTCAGGCTTACTTTAGCGGATACAGCAATGAACTCATGCAGGCTCACCTGGAATCGATTTACCAGTTGTACGAGGGTATCGGTGTTGATGGCTCTGACCGTGAAGGACTGGCAGATTTTGTGGAATCGACTTACGGAGGCCAAAGTTTAGCTGCTGATACCAGAGAACAGTGGAACAGTGTGACTGATGCTTTTGAAAATTTACCGCAAAAGCCAATTCATGAACTGGTTTTGGAGAATCAAACGGAGATGGATGATTACTACACTGAATTGAGCAAACAAACGCGTTTTTTCAAAAGTGATATGTCTTCAAAGCTCGGCATTTCAATAACCTACGATAGCGGTGACGGGGATTAAGAAATCAATACAAAAATCAATTTTTCAGCGGGTATCGGTATATCCGCTGGTTACGCTGCGCGTTCTTTTTGGTGCAGTGATGATTTTTAGTACCATTCGTTTTTGGTTTCAGGGATGGATTGAAGATCATTACATCAACCCGCAATTTCATTTTCATTATTTCGGTTTTGAGTGGGTAGAACCATTAGCTCCATGGGCCATGTATGCCATTCATGGAGTCATGATCCTCGTATCTTTAGGCATTATGCTGGGAGCTTTTTACAGATTGAGCGCGCTGGTTTTCTTTGTACTCTTTACTTATACCGAATTGATTGATCTCACTTACTACCTCAATCACTACTACTTTATGAGTCTGCTCGCTATGCTCTTGATTTTCTTACCCGCACATCGCCAACTTTCATTTGATGTGAAGTGGGGGATAACCAAAGCTACTCGATACGTTGAAAATTGGAACGTACTGGCGCCTCAGTTACTCGTTGGAATCGTCTATTTCTATGCCGGAATCGCCAAAATCAATGAAGCGTGGTTGTTTGAAGCTATGCCGCTCAAAATCTGGTTGCCGGCTCATTCGCACACTCCTTTAATCGGGCAGTTTTTAGGTCTTGAAATCACGGCATACCTCTTTTCATGGGCCGGCATGCTCTACGATGTATCAGTTCCGTTTTTACTACTTTCAAAAAAGCTGAGGCCATATGTTTACTGGGTAATTGTAGCTTTTCACAGCATGACGAGCTACTTTTTTGAAATCGGTGTTTTTCCGCTCGCTATGACCGGTGTTGTGCTTATCTTTTGGAGTGGAAAGTGGCACGAAAAACTCTGGCATAAATTGTCAAATTTAGTTCGTTTTGCATGGTCTCCATCAGTTAATTTTAACGGTCAGAGCCGAACAGCCCGCAAACTTGTACTTTATAGTCTGGCTGTTTTTTTCGCCTTTCAATTGCTATTCCCATTTCGATATTTGCTGTATCCAGGCAACCTGTTTTGGAACGAACAGGGATATCGCTTTTCCTGGCGTGTGATGCTGGTAGAAAAAGCCGGAACAGCCACTTTTTATGTAAAGGATGGAGAAAACGGCAGAGAAGGCGAAGTGGTGAACAGTGAGTTTCTCAATCCGCACCAGGAGAAACAAATGGCTTTCCAGCCAGATATGATTTTGCAATTTGCCCATTATCTCGAAAGCTACTACAGGGATAAAGGATTTGAAGATCCCATTGTTCGCTGTGAGTCGTGGGTTACGATGAACGGTGAACGAAGCGAGCTAATTGTCGATCCACACAGGGATCTGACCGAAATAGAAGATTCATTTAAACACAAAAACTGGATTGTACCGCACGATGCTGAGAATACTGCTTTTGCTCATCGCTAGTATTGTTTGTGCCTCATCCTGGGCGCAGCACGAGCTTCGGTTGACAGTTCGCGGATCTGAATCTGTGGAGCTAAACGGTGAGGTTTATTTGCCTTCGCAGGAGAGTTTTGTGCCCCTTAAAAAGGGAAAGGTTACAATTGAGTTTGGTGATGAAGGGAAATATCCGGTCGTGGTTTATGTGGAAGGTTACAAGTCTCTTTCAAAAGAAGTAAACGTGAAGGGCTCATTAACCAAAGTAGCGGTTAAGTTGGAGCGATTAAACATCAACCTCAAAGAAGTTACGGTTCGTGGCGGAGATTCATCGAGTACCGGAATTCAACGATTAAATGCTGTAGATGGCGTGGCTATTTATGCTGCCAAGAAAAACGAGGTGTTAGTACCGGCTGATATGGCGGCAAATAAAGCGGTTAACAACGCGAGGCAGGTTTTTTCGAAAGTCCCCGGTCTAAATATTTGGGAAAGTGGAGATGCTGGTGTGCAGCTCGATATTGGAGCAAGAGGTTTGAGTCCCAGTAGAACCTCAAACTTTAATGTGCGCCAAAACGGTTATGACATCAGTGCAGATGCGCTGGGTTATCCTGAAAGTTATTACACTCCGCCAACAGAAGCAGTTGAACGTATTGAAGTTGTTCGTGGAGCAGCGGGCTTGCAATACGGAACTCAGTTTGGAGGGATGCTCAATTTTGTAATGAATGGAGCTCCAGCTAAAAGTGGTTTTGAAGTGGAATCGAGGCAGACTTTAGGCTCATTTGGTCTTTTCAACTCATTTAACAGCATCGGTTACCGAAAAGGAAAAACAGGTGTTTATGGATTTTACCAACATAAACAGACAAACGGTTGGCGACCTAACTCACAGGTTGATCAAAACACAGGGTATTTACAAATTGAACACGATTTCAATGAAAAGCTGAGTCTGCGTGCTGAGTACACTTACATGCACTACCTCTCTCAACTGCCTGGCGGACTCACCGATGATGAGTTTGAGCGTGACCCTTCTCAAAGCAAACGCGAACGAAACTGGTTCAGAGTAAAGTGGAACTTAGCTTCGCTATCTGCAGATTATAAAATCAGCGATAAATGGCGGTTGAATTCACGTTTTTTTGGTTTGATGGCCAGCAGAGAGGCACTGGGAAATTTAGAGCGCATCAACCGGATTGACAACGGAGAAGAACGCACATTGATTTACGGAGGATTTCAAAACATAGGCAACGAAACAAGAGTTTTGAGACGCTATAACTTTTTGGGGAATCCGGCCAATCTATTGATCGGTACAAGGCTTTATGCCGGTTTTACTGAGAGTAGGCAGGGAGAGGCCAGTAACGGATCTGACCATGATTTTACCTACAACAACCCTGATGATTTAGAGGGATCAGATTATGACTTTCCCAGCAGGAATGCAGCAGTTTTTGCTGAGAATATTTTCAGGATAACAGATAAATTGAGTATTACTCCGGGCGTTCGGTTTGAGTACATCAATACCAGGGCTGATGGTTGGTACAAGGAATCAGCATATAACTCTGCCGGTGAACTAGTTGCTTCTCAAAAAGTGGAGGAGGAAAAGGAACTCAATCGTGCATTTGTTTTGGGCGGATTGGGAGTTTCTCAAAAACTAAAGAACAAAACTGAGCTCTACGCTAATTTTTCACAAAACTACAGGGCGATAACCTTCAATGATATAAGAGTTGATAACCCCAATTTCGTGATAGATCCCAACATCACTGATGAGAGAGGGTTTAATTTCGATCTAGGTTACCGCGGAAAACCAACATCTTATCTCACTTTTGACATCGGTTTGTTTTATTTGTCTTACAACAACCGCATTGGATTTCTTACAATTATCGACAGTACAACCTACCTCGAAAAGCGACTCCGCACCAATGTTGGTGATAGCCGATCGTATGGGGTAGAGAGTTTTGTTGAGATTGACTGGTTTGATCTGTTTCGGTCAGAGCCGATTGAAAGCCAGTTGCGCACTTTCGTGAATTTCTCTTACTTGCAGGCTGAGTATGTGAGCAGCGAAGATAATCTGGTTGAAGGTAAAGAGGTTGAATTAGTGCCACCGATGACGTTGAAAACCGGAATCACTTACCAGCGAAAAGATTTTAAGATCAGTTATCAATTCAGCTATAACGATGCTCAATTCACCGATGCTTACAATACTCAGGAACCCGTGCCAACAGCTATAGCAGGTGAAATCCCGGCCTACTGGGTTTCAGATTTATCTTTAGGATACAAATACAAATGGCTTGTTACCGAGGCCGGAGTGAACAACTTATTCAACAATCAGTATTTCACCAGGAGAGCAACCGGTTATCCCGGACCGGGAGTGATTCCGGCAAAGCCTCGAAATTTCTATTTTACACTTGGAGTGAAGTTTTAAAGGGTAAGGCTTCATTCGTATCTCATAATGTGAAAGTAGAAAACCGGTAGAGTGAGGAGTTATAGCTGTAATGGAATTAACTCTTATAGCTCATCAAATATTCACCAGCAGTCATAACGGGAAGTAGCGCTTTTTTAAAATCTTTGGCATTTCTTGAAATGATGATATCACAGTCTGAGTCAACAGCACTGAAATACTGTAAAGCATCTTCAAAGTCTTTAAATGATGAGTTTAAGCCTTTTTCAATAATCTGTTCATCAAGATTACATAACTCACAGATGATTTTAAACTTTCTCAGTTTTTCCTGAGCGATTTTGGCCGACTCAAACTTTGTGATAAAATAATTTACTGTTGCAAATGAGATTGGCGAGGCTACCAGTGTAATTAATTCTTTATCTGCAAGTGTAGCCAATTTTGCTATAGAGTCATAATAAGGGTCGCGTTCACCAAGTAGGTCTAGAATAACATTAGTGTCAAGAAATAGTCTCATCTATTTGTATTTCTTTAGTAGTTGCTCAGTGTACTTTTCTTTTATGTCAATATCAGTTGGAATTTTAGTTCCGGTAGACATACTTTTAACAAAAGGAGATATTTCTAAATCGTGTCCTTTATTATCAGACATAAGTGACTGTAAATAAGATTCTACAATTTTCGATAAACTGATCTTCTTTTGAGAAGCATATTTTTTAGCTTCCTCAATTATATCCTTGTTTAGTTTCAATGTGAGCTTTGTGTCCATATCTATTTAAAATATACGTGTAAAAATATAAAAAATATACGTATTGTAAGAATTGCTGCTTATAAAATCATCAAGTATCACCCTTCAATCATTTCGATCAGATCCTCTAAATCCCCCAGTTTGTTGGCCTCAGCGGGCTTTTTGTCGTAGCGGATGCGGTTGATGCGCGGAAAACGCAAAGCCACTCCAGATTTGTGCCTTGAGGACCGGGCAATGCCTTCAAAGGCGATTTCAAAAACCATTTCGGGCTGAACGCTCCGTACCGGACCAAAACGCTCGATGGTATTATGCTTGACAAAGCGATCTACTTCACGCATTTCTTTATCGGTAAGACCGGAATAAGCCTTGGTAAACGGTATTAGCTCGTTTCCTTTCCACACAGCAAAAGTGTAATCAGAGTAGAGATTAGCGCGTCTGCCGTGTCCGCGCATGGCGTAGATCATTACACCATCGATCAATAATGGATCCACTTTCCATTTCCACCAGTCACCCTTTTTGCGACCCACCAGGTAAGGCGATTTCTTTTGCTTGAGCATTATGCCTTCAGCTTTTACTTCGCGGGAATTTTCCTGCAGTTTTTGAAGTTTTTTCCAGGAATTAAATTCGATGAGTTCTGACAATTGAATAACTGGTGAATTCAGTTCTTTAACCAGCTTTTCCAGTTTTGCTCTTCTTTCAGAAAAGGGAGTCTGTCGAAGATCTTCACCGTTGAGTTCCAATAGATCATAAGCCATTAAAATAACGGGTGCTTTTTCAAGTGTCTTTTTTCCCACTTTCTTTCGTCCGATCCGAGTTTGCAAAACCTGAAAGGGGAGAGGCTCGCCATCTCTGAAAGGCAAAATTTCACCATCGAGCACAAAGTCATGTTGTGATTGATGTATGCCGCTATTTTCATCGGTAAACTCGGGAAAGCGTTCAGTGATGAGCTCTTCACCCCGAGACCACAAATGCACAGTTCCTTCGCGTTGAATGAGCTGACCTCTAATCCCATCCCATTTGTATTCGGCACTCCAGTCGGCTGTGTTACCGAGCTTTTCAGCTTCTTTATCTAACTGATAGGCCAGGTAAAATGGATATGGTTTGGATAGATCTTCCTCAGCATCTTTTTCGACTAACAACTTTTGGAAACTGGTTTCTTCCGGTTTCCAGTTTCCCATGAGTCGGTGCGCTACCATGTTTTCATCTTCGTTGAGGTGTTTGCTGAGTGCTCTGACCATTAATTTTTGTGAGACTCCCATGCGAAAACCGCCAGTGAGAAGCTTATTGAAAACGAATCGCTCGTGTTTACTGATCGATAGCCAGGCTTCATTAATAGCTGCTTTCTTATCTTCATCGGGTTTATCTTTGAGATTTTTTAAGAAAGCCATCCAATCGGCAAGTGAGCGATCAGACCCGGAATCATCAGCCGGTAGTACGGAGGCAATCGTTTCGGCCAAATCGCCCACTACGTGATAAGAATCCTCAAAAAGCCACAACGGAATACCCGCCAGCTCAGCCGCCCACTCGCGCAGTTGATTGGTTCTGACCGATCTTTTGGGACGCTTACCGGCCAACAGTGCCACAGCCCACAACTTGTCACAATCTGGAGCTTCGTCTAAAAACCTAACAAGAGCTTCTATTTTTTTTAAGGTGGAATTTGTTTGATCGATGGTCAAAAAAAGATGGGTGAAATACCTCATTTTTCGCCTCCATCTTCTTTTTCATCTACCATTTCCCCGGTGTAGAGAGTTTTTTCCTGAACGGCATTGTAACCCTGATCGTTGAGCCATTTGGTGAAGATGTCGGTATATCCGTGGGTTGTAATGATGTTTTCAGGCTGTGAAAGTTGAATCGTCTCATTCAGTTCTTTCCAGTCGGCATGGTCAGATAAGATGAATCCCCGATCAGCTGCGCGTCTCCTCCTGGCTCCGCGCAAAGCCATCCAACCCGAGGCGATTCCCAGGGAGTAAGGCTTTAATTTTTTCGACCAGGAGGAATTGATAGCGGATGGCGGAGCAATGATCAACGCATTTTTCAGTTCAGCTTTTTTTGTTTCTGATGTGATTCGTTGGGAGCTGAGATCAAAATTGGTTTGTGGTTGCAGTATTTCATTGCTGTTGAAAATAGCTCCGTGTGTGTAAACAGGGCCAATTTCGCGGTTGATGTGTCTGAAGATTCGCTGTGCTTTTCCCAGTGAATAAGCCATGAGCAATGAAGCTTTTCCTTCTCGTGCGTTGCTTTGCCACCATTGGTTGATCTCGTCAAAAACACTGTCTTGATCGGGCCAGTTGAACACGGGTAATCCAAAAGTACACTCGGTAATCATGGTGTTGCATTTTACCGGTTCAAAAGCTTCGGCTACTCCGTCATCTGCCAATTTGTAATCGCCAGTCACCAACCAAACTTCACCTTTATATTCCACACGAATTTGCGCTGATCCGGTGATGTGTCCGGCAGGGTGAAAAGAAACTTTGACTCCGTTTATCGAAAGTATTTCATTGTACTCAACAGTTTCCAGCTTGATGTTGTCTCCTAATCGGTAGCGCATAATCGCCTTTGACCCTTTAGTGGCGAGGTAATGGTCAGAGCCAAACCGGGCGTGATCAGCATGGGCGTGTGTGATCAGCGCTTTTTTTACCGGTCGCCACGGGTCGATGTAGAAATCACCTTTGGGGCAAAAAATTCCATTATCATTGAATTTGAGCAAAGGTTTTTGTGACATATCAATTGAACAGTAGAAGATGATTTAGGTTTATAGGAGTGGGGTCGAAAAATTTTGCGACCCCACAGATAATCCCCCCTACAACAGACCAAACCAATCACCAAATTTTCACTCTACAATTTCACGATAATCTAAGATTTAGCAAATCTTATGCTAGTTCATGACTATAAACAGATTAAGGTAACTTGAGTTGATTAAATAAAATCAAAACAAACAAATTTGATAATTTTTAAAATATTTTGTAAAATAGCTTTAATCTTAAAATAAATAAAAATGAAAATTTTACTTGTTATCTCATTTTTCGGATTTCTTTTTTGTGAAAACCAACTTTGGTCACAATGTGCAAACGATGCTAATATCTATAGTTTTACTTATAATAATACTGATTATGAAGTTGTAAAAGAAATGAAAAATTGG
>NZ_JAVLBN010000053.1:0-12377 GCF_031581065.1 Salibacter sp. | reverse complement strand
GCGGAATTGGCGTTGAGCAAATAGCGGACATCGTCATTGGGCTTGAAATGTTGATCAAAAACCTGTCCTTGGTTTTGGACGAAAAAGGATTTTGTTTGGGTGTAGTTGGTGGAGGAGAACAATAGTGCACTATACAGTAAAAGCGCAATAGTTATATGGAAATTAAGCCTCAACATTATCTGCTAAGTTAATATAATCCCTGAGAAGAATTTAAAAATGTAAAACCAATTTCTTTTTGGTAAAGGTTTCTGATATAAGTGCAAAAGAGTGATTTACGAGTAGTCTCAACCCTTCCCTCCTGTGAAACTATGAGAAAATCTTTACACTATCATTTATTTTAAACAACAGCCCTCTTCATAATAATATCCTCCAGCGTTTCAACCCATTTTGGGTGAACATTTAAGCTGGGAACGAGATCTAATTTCTCGCCACCGTTTTCCTCAAAAATCTCTACGTATTCATCACCAATCTCAACCGTTGTTTCGAGACAATCGGCAGTGAAGGCCGGACTAAAGACCAGTAGCTTTTTAGCGCCTTTTTTAGCCTGCTCTTCAACGATTTTATCGCTGAATGGTTCTAACCAATTCTTGTCTAATCGGCTCTGAAAAGCAACGGTATATTTTGATTCCGGAATATTCAGGCGAGACACCAATGCTCTTGTTGTGGCATAACAAGTTGCTTTGTAACAAAACTTGTTGAGCTCGGTTATTTTGGTTTCGCAATCATGTTCATCACAAGGCAAGCCGTCATCATACACTTTATCAACCTGCCTAACCGGCAAACCGTGATAGCTGAAAATCACGTGATCGTAATCATCGATGTTGTATTGCTTACCTCTCTCGACAAACGCATCAATAAAACCCGGATGATCCCAGTACTGGCTCACCATTGAAACCTCAGGAATGACGTACCATTTTTTCATGATCTTCATGGCTCTTTCAAGAGTTGAGCCTGTTGTGGATGAAGCGTATTGCGGATAGAGTGGTAGAATGATGATTTGATCGTAATTCTTAATCCGCATTTTTTCCAAAACACTCTCCATGCTTGGAGATTGGTAACGCATTGCTAAATGAACATCGATATGATCAGGCATTTTTTTCTGTAGTTCATCGCGAAGATCTTCACCTAAATAGAGAAGAGAAGAACCTCTGTCATCCCAAAGCATTTTATAGATCTTTGACGATGAAAAGGATCTGAACGGAACAATAATCAGATTCACTAAAATGGCTCTTGCCAGCCATGGTAAATCGATCACACGCGGATCGTTCAAGAACTGAAAAAGGTATTTTCTCACAGCACTTACTCCAGGATTATCTGGTGTGCCGAGATTAACTAAAAGTACGCCTACTTTCTTTTGCATAATTATTTCTTTTTATCTGGTTCGGCCTGTCGTCTTCTTACAAAAACTAACAATAATAGTAAACCACTAAAAGCTAAAGAAGTTCGTGACATGTAATCACCGTGTTTGGTGTAAAAGGTTTTTTCAGGATTCAGCGCGATTTTAGATGAGATCACATCAGGCTCCCACCATGAAGTTTTTTGTTCTATCTCTCCTTTTTGATTGATGAATGCTGAGATTCCCGTATTAGCTGATCTCGCAATTGATTTGCGGTGTTCGATGGCTCTCAGCTGTGCGTATTTCAGGTGTTGATGATAGCCGGGTGTATCGCCCCACCAGCCATCGTTTGTGATGATGAAAATGGCTTCTGCTCCTTTGTGAATATAATCACCAACGTATTCGCCATAAACAGATTCGTAACAAATAACGGGGGCTACACTCCCAACTTCACTCGAAAATGATTCCCTGTAATCCTGTCGGCCTAGACTTCCTGTTGTTCCACCAAGATTAAAAGCCAAATCCTGAAAATGCTGAAATAACCAGGGGAATGGCATCATCTCAACTCCGGGAACGAGCTTTGATTTGTGGTAAAACTCAACGCTGTCCTTCGTAGAGATATGAACCGCTGTGTTGCAGTAATCGTAGTAAATCTGGTTGCGATTGGCATAGCGAGCGGTTGGGCTATCAGGCTTCATCCTGCCGTAAATCACAAATGTTGACGCCCCAATTACGATATTCGTCTTTGGATAGTCATTTTGCAACTCTTTCAGAACCGCGTATTCATTTGTTTGTTTGAATTCCGCTTCGTCAAAGCTCTTCGGAATAGCTGTTTCCGGTGCCACGACATAACGCGTTTTTCCGGTTACTTTTTGGCGAGCCAGATCTGTAATTCTCTCTACCTGCTCTTCGCTCGACAAACCACCAAACTTGTCGTTGTAAGGATCTACATTTGGCTGCACCACCACCACCTCAACTTCTTTTCCCTGTTGCTCGTAGCTGCTGTAAATGCTGTATCCGGCAATGATCGGAACCGAGATGATTAGGACGGTTGTAGCCAGTGGTCGAATTGCGGCTCTGACCGTGGAAAAAGCCAGGTATTTTTGAACGGCTCTGAAAATACCGATGTTGACGAGCCAAATCCAAAGCGTTCCTCCGTTAACGCCTGTAAACTCGTACCATTGAACCCAGTTAGGAGTCCCGGCAAAAACATTTCCTAAGGTGAGCCACGGCCACGATAAATCCCAGTCCATGTGAAACCATTCCCAGGCCAGCCAGTACATAATGAGCCCTGCAAATCCCGGAACATCACCCAGTGTTTTACGGGTGGCCTGAAAAAGCGAAAAGATTACGGCTACAAAGAGCGCATTAAAGAGAATTGCAGCAACGGCTCCAAATGATGACGCATTCCAAACCCACCAGGTTGATATGATATTCCACACTAAAAAAGCGATGTATGCGTACCAAATAACTCTGCTCTTTTCACCTCTTTGAGAGCTTTCGAGCTGAGATTGAGCAACAATTAGCAACGGAACAAATGCGATGAAAATAAGTGGCACGAGCCCGCCTGTTGAAGGCCATGAAACGCCAGCCAACACACCCGAAAGCACTGATAAACCAATTTTGTGTATTTTCTTCAACCTCAATTTATGTGGCTTTAGTGTGTTTGTGCTTTCAAATGTAATGTATCATTTATAAAAATTCATCTCATCACAGTATTTGTGAACGGGCTCAGTAAGTAGATATTGCACGTCTTTTCCTTCGTGAATTGCCTTTCGAATAAGCGATGAAGAGATTTTCATAATAGGAGCTTTCACGAGCCTCACTTTCTCGTGATTAGCGTAACGGCTCTTTTTGTGCTTGATTTTTTGTTGTTCTTCTTCGGTCAGAGCCCGGGGATAAACATAGATTTCGTGATTTTCCAAAATCTGTTCGTGGTTTTGCCACTTGTGAAGAGTGCGCAAATTATCTTCTCCCATAATCAGATTGAAATCGTGCTGAGGGTACTTCTCCTCTAAAGCAACCAGAGTGTTGGATGTATAAGATGGTTTGGGCAATTTAAACTCAATATCACAGTAATCGAGCTTGTCATTTTCATCAACAGCTATTCGCACCATTTCAAGGCGGTGGTAATCCTCGAGCAGGTTGTGATTTTTCTTCATCGGGTTTTGTGGTGTTACCACCATCCAAACCTGATCGAGATCAGTATATTGCGCCATGTAATTGGCGATAATGAGGTGTCCTACGTGAATAGGATTAAACGTACCGAAGTAGAGTCCTACGTTCATCTGCTTGAAATTTTTTGCTGGTTACAAAAATCTGCATAAAATTTCTGCACATTCAGTAACCGCTTCGCTCACACATCAACTATTTAATCATTCTCAAAAAGGTGATTTTTGATTAAAAAAGTTCATGCTCGTTTCATCGTTTTATTTCAATTGTTTTCAGCATTCAAAAATGCCTGTACTAATTCTTTTACTTTCTCAACAGCAACATCCAGGTCATCGTTCACAACAACATGATCAAATTGTTTTGCTTTAGACAATTCCTTTCGCGCTTTTGAAATGCGCATTTTAATTTTCTCTTCTGATTCAGTTTTGCGTTTTCTCAATCGCTCTTCAAGCGCACTCTCAGAAGGCGGCTCGATGAAAATGGCAAGTGCCTTAGCATCGAACTGATTTTTCAGGTTTAACCCTCCTTCAACATCAATATCAAAAATGACTGAATTTCCTTTATCCCAAATACGGTTCACTTCTTTTTTCAGTGTCCCGTAATACTGATCGGGGTAAACTTCTTCCCACTCGAGAAATTCGTCTTTTTCTATTGCATTTTTAAAGCCTTTCACACCCAAAAAGTAATAATCCTCTCCGTGAATCTCAGTTGTTCGCTGTTCACGGCTCGTAGCTGAAATGCTGAATTCTAATCCGGGCGTATCTTCTAACAACTCATGAACGATTGTTGTTTTTCCGGCTCCGCTGGGTGCTGATATAATAACAAGTTTATTGCTCATTAAAGTACATTTAAAATCTGCTCTTTTATCTTCTCGAGCTCATCTTTCATTTGTACTACAGCACGCTGAATGGGTGCATTGTTCGCCTTGGAACCAATTGTGTTAATTTCTCTTCCTATTTCCTGCGTGATAAACGAGAGCTTTTTTCCCTGAGATTTTTCACCTTTCAATGTTTCCGCAAAATAGTCACAGTGGGCTTTCAGGCGGACTTTCTCCTCCGTGATATCCAGCTTTTCGAGGTAATAAATCAACTCCTGTTCCTGGCGATTTGAGTCGATATTTTTTTCTGAGGATGCGAGTTCGTTTAAGCTTTTTTGAATACGTTCTTTAACTGAGTTGATTCTGTCTTCTTCGTTGTCTTCAACAACTTTTGAAAGCGAAACAATCTCATTCACTCTTTCCCTGAAATCTTTTTCCAGTTTAGATCCTTCCTGCTCTCTAAACTCCATGAGCTTTTCAGCTGCCTGCCTGGTAAGATGAACAATGTATTGCCACTCTTCAGGATCGAGCTCTTCGCGCTCAGGACGTAGCACTTCAGGCATGCGCATGAGGATACCGAGGTAGTCATCACTCGACTCGCCAATTGATTCGCCTAATTCTTTCAGTTGTGAATAATAAGAGCGGGCAAGTGCCTGATTAACTCCGTGGCTCGATTCAGCCCCGTTGTTTTCTACAAAAAGCGAAAATTCGATTTTTCCGCGCTCTAGCGTTTTGTACAGAAGCGAGCGCAATTCCATTTCTTTTTCCTTGTAATTGCTGGGCATCCGCACGATTATATCAGCCTGCTTACTGTTGAGCGACTTGATTTCAACCACAAATTTTTTGTTCCCCAATTCGCCCGAGGCTTTACCAAAGCCTGTCATGGAATATATCATATACGTCCTTTTAGGACGGGCAAAGGTAACACTTTAAGTTGGAGCGCTTATCGAACTCCTTCTCTTCTTAAAAATTGGATGTATTTTGCCCGGTTTCGGTTGTGTTGAGCGAGTGTTCTGGCAAACTCATGATAGCCTGAATAATCTGGTTTAGCGCACATGTAGTAATAATTGTGATCCCCGGCATTTAAGACTGCATCGAGTGCTCTTCGCTCGGGAACGGCTATTGGTCCGGGAGGCAATCCTGTAACAACGTATGTATTATAGGGTGATTCTACTTTTAGATGCTTGAAGTAAATCCGCTTGAGAGAAGGGTCGCCAACAGCATATTTCACAGTAGGATCAGCTTGTAATTTCATTCCCCGCTCTAACCTGTTCAAATACAATCCTGCCACTTTTGGCATTTCATCGGCTCTGAATGTTTCCTGCTGCACAATGCTGGCTAAAGTGGCCACTTCACTTTGCGATAACCCAATTTCTTTGGCTTTTTGAATGCGTACGTCAGTCCAAAAACGTTTAAACTCCTGCGCCATTCGGTCAATAAACTCTTCCCCGTTTGTGTTCCAGTAAAACTCATAAGTATTTGGAATAAACATGGAGATGAAAGTTGTTTCATCAAAACCATAGTGCTGCATGAGCTCTTTATCGGTCAGAGCCGAGTCCAGGCTTAGCGAGTCCACTTCAAGCTGGCTGCTCACCTTTCCGGCAAGCTCGTGGAGGGTTCTGATCGTGTTAAAAGTTACCTGAACGGGAACCTGCCTGCCGGAACGGAGTAAGTTGACGAGCTCGTTGTTGCTCATTCCTTCCTTTAACCGATACCTCCCGGGCTTTATGTTTTGGATGTATTTTTTCTTTTCGGCAACCCAGGTAAACGTATTTTCATTGATGAGATATCCCTCATTTAAAAGAAGCTGTTTCACTTCTTCAAAACTGGCTCCGGTTCTGATGTAAAAATATTGATCCTCCGTATCAGGGATATGGACGTTGGGAGACTTGATGGTTTTGTAGAGTTGGTAAGCTGTAATTCCCACACCAACCAAAACGAGAACCACTAAAGCGATGATGATTTTTTTGAGCTGACTCACTTATTGATTAATTGAAGCGTGTATTCATCTACAAAAACGTTACTGCGCTTGATCCAGTCGTGAAAAGTGCCGGTTTTTTGAAATCCGATTTGCTCAAAAAGTTTGAGGCTTTTTTCATTATCGGCCGGTATGTTACAGTAAAGTTGGTGCAAATTTAATATCTCAAAAGCGTATTTGATGAGTATTTCGAGAGCTTCTTTCGCATAGCCTTTTTCGCGGTATTCAGGTTTAGCGATTAGCACGCCAACTCCAGCCCTGTCATTCACCAAATCGAGATCAAAAACATCGACACAGCCAACAGTTTCATTTGTTTCCTTTTTACAAATCATGAATCGTGCTTGCTTGAAGGCATAAAGATCCTGATCTGATCGGGCGTATTGCTCCAGTACATTTCTTGGAAATGGCGCCAGGGTGTTGCTCACTTTCCAGTTTTCGAGCTTGTTTTCCCAATTGTAAAGCAACTCCACATCCTCCGGCTCAACGGCTCTGAGTGTTACCTTTTCTCCTTTCATATTTCAACCTCTCCCTTGAAAACCTGCTCGGCCGGACCTTTCAACCAAATGTTTGAAATTTCATTTCCGTTTTTTTCAAAAGAAACGCTTAAATCTCCACCACGAGCTTTAATCGGCTGATCGATTTTACCATCCTGTTTCTTTCTAAAGGCATTGCTGATTGCCACGGCTGTCACACCCGTTCCACAAGAAAATGTTTCATCTTCAACTCCGCGCTCGTAAGTACGCATGTTGAGAACCTCACCAACAGGCTGAACTAAATTGATGTTGATTCCCTCTTCTTTAAACTCTGCCCCAAAACGAATTTCTTCTACGTATTTGTTGAGATCGGCATTTGAAATTTCTGCGTTCTGAAAATGAATAAAGTGAGGTGAGCCCGTATCGAGAACATAATCACCGTCTCTTTCCTCAACAGCACTTTTGGCGTTCATTTGCAATTCTACCCAATTTCCAGAGAACTGGGCTTTGTGCTCTCCGTCAACGGCCATAAAAGTCGTTTGATTTTCAATAATCCCCAGGAATTTCGCAAAGGCGACAATGCAACGCCCTCCGTTTCCGCACATACTGCTGTAGCGACCGTCAGAGTTGAAATAGATCATTTCAAAGTCGAGAGTAGGATGATTGCGCAACAGCATCAATCCATCAGCTCCTATTCCAAATCTGCGCTCGCATAGTTTGCCTATTAATTCAGCATTATCAGCTGGAAATTCATTTTTACGATCATCGATCAGGACAAAGTCATTTCCCGTACCGTGGTATTTGTAAAATGTAACTTTCATTATTGCTGCAATTGTAGCAAAATAGATTTTGATGTAACCGGTTTTAGCTGCATTAATTCAAAAGTAGGCTCCACCGAATAAAAATTATTGAAATGCTTAAAATAGAGAGAATCCTGCAACTCATAAATTTTGTGCGCCTCATCTACATCAACGCCAAAGAGTAAAAGCTTGTTATTAGCCATCTTGTAGCCTTTCGAGTTCAGTGGCGACTGCCAGTATTCAACAGTAATGGTTGTTTTATTAACCGGTTTAATAGAACTCTGCTTTTGAATGAGCGTGTCATCTTGCGTTGTGAGAACCGTATCCTCAACCTCAATTGGAATGATATTCAAAACCGACCTATTTACGAGTTGCTCCCTTTGCACCACGATCTCATCATCGTTTTGAGTTGGCCGATCAGGGAGTGAATCTATTTGGGTGGAACTCGTTGAGTCAGTAATTTCACGGTCAGAGCCCGACTCAGCATCAGGCTTTTCCTCAACCGGCTGGCTTTTTTGGGTAACCTCAGGCTCGTCTTCAACTTTCGGTTCTGATCGTAAATCGAGTGTATCAGGATCTTGAGCTTGCTTTTCGCTCTCTGTTTTGACTGACTTTACTTCGGTTTTTTCAGACTCCTTTTTTGAGGGCTCACTTTTATCGTGCTGACCACTGTTACAGGCCGCTAGTAAAAGCACCAAAAAAGAAACCGATATAACCCAATGACCAGCAAACATTCTCTCTTCTTGTGATTTACACAAATGTAGCGAATGAATTGGAAACCTGGCTCAATGAGGTTCTTGTTTTAACTAAATAGAAATCTACCAGAATGTTTGCACTTCATACTTTTTAAGCGTTGGCAACATAGTATTCTTTAAAGTCTTCTAAAGGCTCATCAAAGTCATCAGAAATTTCAATTTGTCCTTTAGCACATCCAAACTTTGGCTTATTTTTCTTCACTTCACTGTTTCGTTTACTCATTAAAAAATCTATGAAATCATTTACTTCAGATTTCATATCATCAGGTAAGGAGCTTATTTTAGCATAAAGCTGTGAAAATCCCATAATTTCCATTTCTATCAAAGATAAATATCTATTAAATATCAGTTTTCACCCTGTAAATATTCTCTTCTTGTGATTTAGACAAATGTAGCGAATGTACTTGAATTCGATGTAATTCTTCAACAATCCAATACAGCTAAGGAAGTGTAGCTTATTTTGAACTCTCATCTTTTTTGACTAACTCTGTAATGTGAATTTTATCATCACTGATCATCCAACAAAAACTAATCGTCAAATAACACCATTATGAAAAGCTATTTACTCGCAATACTTTCCCTAATTACAACTGTAAATTTATTTTCACAACAAACCCACTTCCCGGATTCTAATGCTGTGTGGAGTGTTTGGGATTATAAATTCATTATTGATGGTGACTCCACAGTCAATGGCAATACGTATAATAAGTATTATATGATTGATGACACTGTATTAACTTCAACCTCACAAAAACAATTAGCCGGACTGGTTCGTGAGGACACAAACACTCAAAAAGTATGGGGAATTCATCCTGACAGCACTCAGGAAGTCTTACTTTACGATTTCAGTTTAGAAAAAGGAGACTCAGTAACTGTGTCACAAATCACTCCGTTTAGCCCAATTAACGACAATGGAGTCATAACGAACACTGTAAAAATTGACTCTGTCGATACCATTACAATAAATGGAGTTAGTCATAAAAGACTTTTTATTGAAAATGGCCCTGCTAATTTTGGATTTCTTGATGAATTCTGGGTTGAAGGAATTGGCAGTAATGCCGGTCCACTTTCACCTGGAATTTTTTTCATTGTAACGATAGATGGTCCACGAATGCCTCGTCTAATATGTTTTGAAAGAAACGGAACTGTTCTTATCGATCAAAAAGATGAGATATTCAGCGAGCCTCTTAATAATTGCTACTATGTATTGAGTGTCAGCCCTGAGCCTTTCAGAAATCTCAACATCACACTCTTTCCTAATCCAACCTCAAACCAGTTGAGACTACAAACAGACTTGAACTTATCTTCTTACAAGATTCGAAGTATTACAGGCCAAACGGTAAAAGCCGGAATGCTTTCCAATAAGACAATCTCTGTTAGCTCACTCAATACCGGAGTTTATTTCCTGGAGATAACAACAAAAGAAGGAGAAAAAGGTGTTGAACGGTTTGTCGTGAAATAGAGAAGAAACTCACAATTACAGCTCGTTGTTTCTCTTTAAAAGTGATAATTCTTGCATCTTATCAAGAACAATTAACACACTAACACTAGTGTCAGCAATGACACACTTATGCATTAGAAATATCTGACTCTAAAACATCTTTTGAATCACTGAATAATGAGACTCCATACTTGCCCAGTAATTCAATGAATGCTCTTTTAGAAATTCCCGCTGATTCAGCAGCTTGCCCAGATGACAAAACACCATCTTCATAAAGCTTTACAGCTATAACCATAGTCAGTTCTGCATCATTTTTATCTACTGAATCTGGTATTTTTAAATGGAGAGTTCGCATAAAGTCTGTTTTCTCAAATATAACGGATTTTTTTTATTTCGGTTTAATGAATTACTAACCCGATCACATCAATAAAAAAAGCCCCTTCAAATCCATGAAGAGGCTTTTTGAATATTGTAAATATCAATTCTAGTAATAGTGCAATCTGCGCACTTTCGCTACATACTTGGCAAGACGAATAACCTGTTTGGTGTAGCCAAACTCATTATCGTACCATGTGTAAAGTACCACATTACGCTTATCGTTGTGAACAAGTGTTGCGTTGCTGTCAAAAACAGAACAGCAAGTGTTACCAATGATATCATTTGACACGAGCTCAGGATCCATCTGGTAATTGATTTGGTTTACCAGTTCACCTTCAAGAGCAGACTTACGAATAATCTCATTGACCTCTTCAGGTGAAGTGTCTTTTCCTACTGTCAGGTTCAAAATAGCCAATGAACCATTTGGAGTGGGAACACGAACAGCGTTTGCTGTCAATCTACCATCGAGATCAGGAATTACTTTTGAAACGGCTTTTCCGGCTCCTGTTGAAGTGATCACCATGTTGATAGCTGCAGATCTACCTCTACGCGGTTTTTTGTGCATATTGTCGAGGAGGTTTTGATCGTTCGTGTACGCGTGTACCGTTTCAATGTGTCCTTTTTCTACTCCCAACTCATCATGTACAACTTTCAGAACCGGAGAAATAGCATTCGTAGTACAAGAAGCAGCAGATAGAATCTTATCGTTTTCGATATCAATTTCATCCTGATTGATTCCATAAACGATATTCGGAATACCTGACCCCGGAGCAGTCAACACAACCTTTGAAATTCCGTTTGCTTTGAGGTGAATACTCAACGCTTCTTTGTTGTTGAAAACACCTGTATTGTCGATGAGAATTGCATTTTCAATTCCGTACTCAGTATAATCAACCTGATCGGGGTTATTGGTTCCGATCATTTTAACGCGCTGACCATTAATAACCAATTCTTTTTTATCGAGGTCTTCTTTTACAGTTCCGGGGAAATGTCCGTGAACAGAGTCGTTACGCAATAGCGCTGCACGTTTGATGATTGTTTTATCGCTGTCGTCACGTGTTACGATTGCACGCAAACGCAACTGCTGACCTTTACCAAACTGCTTGATGAGTTCGCGAGCAGCGAGGCGACCAATACGACCAAATCCGAAAAGCACGACATCTCTCGGCTCAGGTTCTGACCCAGACCCTTTCACAAATGAACCAATGCGATCTTTGAGGAATTCTTTCAGGTCATCGAACTTATCACCTTCTTTTTGGTATTCAACAGCCAACTTCCCGATGTCGATTTTTGATGCAGCTAAATCCATTTTGAGGATTTCTGCCGCAATTTTTTCGGTATCAAAAATCGTAACCGGATTTTTCACAACGCTGTTTGCGTACTCGTGCATGTTGAGAATCTCAGACACGCTTTGGTCAACGAGATGATTGCGAAAAAGTACGAGCTCAACAGAGTCTTCATACAACAATTTACCTATAGAGTTAATTAAGCTTACAGCAGCTTTTTCCTGCTCTAACCAATTGTTTAGATTGGTGCTGTAATCACGTTTTGCCGTTTGATTCGCCATGACAATTTTTTTGCGATGAAATGAATGTATCCGTATTAAATTCTGGCGCGAAGATACATAGTTTTTCATGATTAAATTAGGTAATCCACCTTAATAGTTGGCTAATGGTCAGAGCCCAAAAACTTGTAACCTCCTGTTTTTTTTTAACTTAGCTCAATAACTAATAATTCACTCTATGAATACCCTCAAAACTATTGCTTCGCTATTCTCATCTATCTTTTTGTTGACAGCTGGTTTAGTTGCACAACCTTACGAACAAACACTCACCAACTCCAGTGAGTGGACGTTGAAAACAGACAACTTACCGGGAACAAAAACGGATACTTTATTTGTTTCGGGTGATACAACTATTAACTCCACTAACTATAAAATAGTGGAATTAAAAAACAGTGATCTCAATCAGTATTTCTTGAATGAAGATACTTCCACAGGAAAAATTGAATACTTCTCTACCTCAGATACTTCTGTTAGAACTTCAATTGACCTTTCCCTAACTGTGGGGGACACTCATCAGTTCTCATCACCAAACTATGGTGACACAATAGCTATTGTTGATTCTGTTTACACTTTTAATAACCGGAAACACATAAGGTTCAACTTTGAACTGTATTATGCCGGGAATGAAAAATTAGAGTTTATTGAAGGTATTGGTTCAAATAT
>NZ_JAVLBN010000052.1:0-12677 GCF_031581065.1 Salibacter sp. | reverse complement strand
ATAGTATCCGAAAACATTATTGAAGCCAACTTTTAAAGAAGAAATTCCGGTTTTTTCAACTTCGCGCTTCTGCATCTGTTCGAGATAATCACGCGAAGAAAAAGCGAGTTTGCGGAGTTCATCCAGCTCTTCATTTACACCATCTTTTATCACATTTCCTTTCGCGACATTCAATGGCGGATCGTCCTGAACCTGCTCCTCAATTTTTTGCCTGATATGATCGCAAGGATGCAATTGATCACCGATCGACTTGAGCGATTCGGTTTTCACATTCAGCAACTTTTCTTTGATGGGCGGAATTGTGAGTAGCGCCTTTTTCAACTGAATGACATCGCGCGGTGAAACACGATTCACAGCTGCTTTTGAGATCAATCTTTCCAAATCACCCACTGAAGAAATCTGCCTCCAAATATCTTCTTTGTCATCAGGATTTTGGGTGAAATACTCTACTGCATCGAGTCGTTCATCAATGACTTTTTTCTCTTTGAGCGGTAACGCTAACCAGCGTTTGAGTAAACGAGAGCCCATCGGGCTTTCAGTGCGATCGAGAATATTGAAAAGCGTTTTGGCTCCTTCATTTGGGGAATAGAAAAGCTCGAGATTACGAATAGTAAACTTATCCAGCCAAACATATTTATCCTGCTCAATTCGGTGAATCGTGTTGATGTGGCTCACCTGGTGGTGCTGTGTTTCTTTCAGATATTGAAGACAGGCACCGGCAGCAATAATTCCTTTTTCGAGGTTCTCTATTCCGAACCCTTTTAAGCTTTTCGTTTTAAAGTGTTCGAGAAGTGAATCGTTACCAAATTCTGACGTAAAAACCCAATCTTCGAGATGGTAAGTGTGATAACTTTTGCCAAATTCCTGCTCAAATTGCGTGATTTTATTCCGCTGAACAAGCACTTCATTTGGTGAAAGACTCTGCAACAACTTATCGATGTAATCAATATTACCCTGGGCGCACATAAACTCACCGGTTGAAATATCGAGAAAGGCAATTCCGCTGAATTCATCAGTTAAGTGAACAGCAGCGAGAAAATTATTTTCAGTGTGGTGTAGTATTTTATCGTTATACGAAACACCGGGAGTTACGAGTTCAGTGATTCCCCTTTTAACGATTTTCTTCGTCATTTTGGGATCTTCGAGCTGATCACAAATAGCTACGCGGTGACCGGCTCTGACCAACTTTGGCAAATAAGAATCCATGGCGTGGTGAGGAAAGCCGGCCAACTCAATGTGCGATGCCGATCCGTTTTTCCTTTTCGTGAGTACGATTCCAAGAATCTCAGCCGCTTTTACCGCGTCCTCACCAAAGGTTTCGTAAAAGTCGCCCACCCTAAAAAGCAGGATAGCATCAGGGTGTTTTGCCTTGATCTTATTGTACTGTTTCATCAGGGGAGTTTCAGTCCCCTTATTTTTTTCCTTTGTTTTTGCCAAAATACTGTCGTTTTTTGCAATGAACGAATTTACAAAGGTGATGCTGTTTTTATCGGTCAGAGCCACATGAGTTATCAAATTTTATGAACAGAAAATTAAAAAACGAAGAGCTCAACAGGATATCAAAAGACGAGTTCAGGGAATCAGACAAAGCTCCGGTTATCGTAGTGTTGGATAACATAAGAAGCCTCAACAATGTGGGGGCTGTTTTCAGAACCTCAGATGCTTTTAGAGTTGAGGCGATTTACCTGTGCGGAATCACAGCTACTCCGGAACACAGAGAGATTCAAAAAACGGCACTTGGAGCGCAAGAATCTGTCTCCTGGAAGTATTTTGAGAATACTACTGATGCAATCGATGATCTTTCATCAAAAGGATACTCATCATGGGCGATTGAACAAACTGAAAACAGCAAGATGTTAAATGACTGGAAAAACAACAGGGAAAATCCGGTTGCTTTGGTTTTCGGGAATGAGGTGTTTGGAGTGGATCAGGAAGTGATCGATAAATGTGAGGGAGTGATTGAAATCCCTCAACTGGGAACAAAACACTCACTGAATATTTCAGTGAGTGCCGGTATTGTTATTTGGGAAGCAGTAAAAAACTGCGACTTATTCGATTAATCTTCAACACAATCCCAATCTGCATCTTCGTAAGTTTCAAAAGTATCGTCATAGACTCTCCCTCTATCGCAAAAGTCTTCAGTAAGCTGACCTCTATCAGGGTCATTAAAAGTACAGGTTGCACACTGCTCACAAGAAGTAAAACTCAAAACGGCTACAAAAACTACTGCTATACCGACTATCTTTTTCATATCTAAAATCTTCATTTAATCTACAAATATAATATTCATATAAACACGAGGAAACTATCGTTTGCTCGAGCAGCGAAAACCTTCACGTTCGAGATCGTCTTTTTCTTCGCTTGTACAAACATCTTCTTCATAATACTCATCCGTTTCAACTTCCTGGTTATTGATCTCCACCACAACTTTCTTTCGACAGTTGTAGCATTTCTTACAGCTCGTAGTTGAACCAACGAGTAAAAAAGCAGCAAATAATATAACGAACCACTTATTCATGTTGCTAAAATAGTGGAAAATAAAAAAGGGCGAAACAAAAATTTCGCCCTTTCTCAAATTTATTACTCCAATTAAAGAGTTGAAAGGTCGTAATCGATAAACTCAGCGTCTTTCATAGCGCGATCCTTCATTGCTGGATCTTTGCTAATAGCTGTTTTAAGATTATTCATTACCAACTCTTTGTTGTTTGTTCTTGCACCGGCAATAGCTTTGAGGTAGTAAGCTTTAGCCGTAGTCTTTTCATCACTGTCATCAATTGTTCTTACAGCCTGATCAGCAGACCCTGCAAGAATTTGAGCGAGTGCTTTATTTACACTGTTAAAGCTAGAGAAGTTTGAAGTAGCAGCATCGTAGTTTCCATTGAGAATGTTTACGATTCCTTTGTTGTAATTCACTTCATCACCTGCTCCGTTAGCTTTGTTGTAATAATCCATTGCTGTGCTTCTGTCTCCGTTAAGGCGAGCGATAACACCAAGGTTATTCATCACGATAGGATTATTTGATGCTTTAGACTGAGCTGCTTCAAAATAAGACTTTGCAGCGCTTACATCATTTTGCATCAATTTCACATAACCTGCATTGTTGTGACCTCTCCAGTCATCTGCATAAATCTTTGCAGCCTTCTTATAAATCTCGAGTTTTTTATTGAGTTCATCAGTTAAAGTAGCTGCATAAAGAAGCTCTTCAACGTTAAGACCTTTTGCGCTGTCAGCAGCAAGTTGAGCAATTTGCTCGTCAGATTTACCAACTTTATCGATTGAAAGTGCAATTTGAGATCTTCTCAATTCTGGAAGAATTTCATCTTTCAATACTGTGTAAGTTTCTGCGAGGTTTTTGATTTCCTGCTCGCGTTTTTCAACATCCTGATACATTTCAAGAACTCTCAAAATAAGATCCTTGTCTTTGATATCAGAAGCTTGCATTGCCTTTTTGAAACCTTTCCAGTCCTCACCTTTTCCTACGAGGTTGTAGAACTCATCTTTAGTTCCCTTTTCAGCATCAGCTTTTCTCATTTGTCTTTTCAAAGCCTTTGCTGCAGATTCAGCACGATCTTTAGCGAGGTCTTCATTGAGTGACAATTCACCATCTGGGGAAGCGTAAGCCTGGATGTCTGCTTTTTTGAAAACGTAATTTGAATCAGCAGCTTTCTTTTCAATCATTTCGATGAGCTTCTCCATGTCTTCATCACGAAGCTCTGAAGGGCGCACATAAGAACTGTTGATCAAATAGTGAATTTGCGCATTGTGAACGTCAGTTGTAATGCGTTGGAATTCATCAGAACCTAAAATCGGCTTATCATCAGCTTCAACTAAATTAGGTGTTACAATTGTACCATCAGCAACCTTTACATTAGCGAGTTCCTGAGATTTTGATTTGTAACGGCCAACGATTTTAGCCTTGAGCTCTCCGCTCATCATTTCAGGCTTGTAAGGAACTTTTGTTACGTAAGTAAAAGAGCCTCCTTTGTCATAATTTACTTTTCTTCCGTCTTCTTCAGCATCTTGCCCAACGAGCGTAATCGTTTCAAATTCTTTTACTTCCTGACCATCTGAAACGAATACAGGTTTTACATCAACGACTGCTTTCTTATTGAAATATTTAGCAGGGTAAGAGCCTTTAACAGTTACCTCAACACTATCTCCGTGCATTTCTAAAGGATCTGGCGTAACCGAATAATTGACATCATTAGAGTTTTTCGCCATTTTATTCAATGGGTTACACGCCATCACTCCTAAAGATGCTGCAACAACTAGTGAGAGATTTCTTGCGGTGTTTGCTTTCATGTTGTGTTATTTTACTTTAAATGAAATTCTTATATTGAATGCTTAGTGCGTTACAAATCTATTTTATTGTTTCTTCAATTGCAAAAATGACTTTTTACATTAAAACGATTGACAATTTAAGGAATGATTCTGGTAATTCCTTCATTAAATTCTCTATTCAACAGCGAACATAAAAAATCATAATCGTGATTGTTACTCACAAAATCGAGATTTGACGAGTCTATAAATATCACACGCCAATCCAATTTTTGTTTAAAAAAGCCTATATACTGGCTTTGAAGGTCATCAAGATAGTCAATTGTTATATTCTGCTCATAAGATCTTCCCCTTTTCTTGATATTCTCCAGTGCAATCTCCGGCTTTTTATAGAGGAAGAAAGTCACCTCAGGAGCTGGCAATGAATTTGTTATAATTTTAAAAATCTGCTTGTATAAAGCGTACTCATCTTCTGATAAATTCAAGTGAGCAAACAACAAACTCTTTTCAAAAATGTAATCACTAAATATTGGTTGAAAGAGATCTTTGGTTTGAATTTTACTCTTTATTTGGTGGTAGCGCTCAGCTAAGAAAGACATTTCAACAGGAAACCCATAGCGTTGCGGCTCTTCGTAAAAAAGGGGTAAAAACGGATTTTCGTCAAACTCTTCTAAAAGTAACTTCCCGTTAAAATCACTGGAAAACTTTTGTGCAAGCGATGTCTTTCCAGTACCAATTATCCCTTCTATTGCAACGTACCTGTACTTCATATTTCTTTAACCTCAGCGTTATCATCGCATTCCAACAATAGCTGACTGATCGTTTTATTCTTTGATGGATGGATGAAATCCGGAGCAATTTGTGCCAGCGGCAAAAGCGTAAACCTTCTTTCATGCAATTTTGGATGAGGCACGGTCAGATCCTTACCACTCACCTCATAGTCCTCGTAAAAAAGCAAGTCGATGTCGATGAGCCGGGACTGGTAACTTCCAGTTTGGCTGTGCCTCTTTGTTTCTCTTCCCAGTTGCTGTTCCACTTCGAGCAAGCTACGGAGAAAATCTTTTGGACTGAGCCCGGTTCTGACCAACAAAACCTGATTCAGGAAGTCGTGTTCGCTCTCAAAACCCCACGGCTCTGACCGATAAATTCCCGACTTCTCTTTTATCTCCGCAAACTCATCAATGCCTTCAATAGCCTTTATAAAGGTTTCTTTTACATCTCCCAGATTACCTCCGAGTAATAGATATGCTGTGTTTAATCCATCCATATAGACATTCCACCTTTGATGTATTTGGTGAAAGGGTCGCCAAAATTGCTATTAAATTTGCAATTGTAGAAAGTTAAATTCAAATCATTTACCATGAAGCAGTTTTTTAAATTCATGTTCGCATCCGCTTTTGGATTTGTAATCGCAGGCGGATTGCTGGTACTTATTTTCTTTATTTCAATTGCCGGGCTCGTATCGAGTCTCGAAGATGGAATAAAATCAGAAAAGAAAGTTTCAGTAAAAGAAAATACGGTTTTACATCTCAAACTCAACCAGCCAATTGTTGACCGAGCTGAGGAGAACCCGTTTGCTAATCTGGATGTAGGTCCGTTCAAAAATGCCGGGCAAATTGGCTTAAATGAATTATTAGAATCAATTGAAAAGGCAAAAGAAGATGACCGCGTTAAAGGAATTTACCTGGATTTAAAAAGTTATCCGGGTGGAATGGCCAGCATGGTTGAATTGCGCAACGCATTAAAAGATTTTAAAGACAGCGGTAAGTGGATTATGGCTTACTCTTCAAATTATTCACAGGGTGGTTATTATTTAGCTTCTGTAGCTAACAGTGTTTACCTGTATCCTGAAGGGGAGCTATCCTGGAAAGGTCTCAATGCTGAGATCACTTTCTTTAAAAACACTTTAGATAAATTGGGAGTTGAGCCTCAAATCATAAGAGGTAAAAATAACAAGTTTAAAAGTGCAGTTGAGCCTTTCATGAAATCTGAAATGAGTGAGGCAAACAAATTACAAACGAAAAAATACCTCACCTCTATTTGGGGTAAGATGCTCGGTGATATTGCAGCTGAAAGAAGTCTTTCTATCGATGAGCTCAATCTTTACGCTGATAGCCTCATGATTTCATCAGCAGATGATGCGCTAAAACACAAGGTTATTGACGGAACCCGTTATTACGATGAGTTCACGGCCGAGCTACGTGATAGCCTGAGTATTGAAAATGATGATGACATCGAGTTCATCTCTTTTAACAAGTATAAAAAGACATCACTTAAGGGTAAAGATGACGATGACAAACCTTCTTACAAAATCAAAAATAAGGTTGCCGTTATCTATGCTCAGGGAAGTATCGAAACAGGCAAGAGTGACGGCACTCAAACAATGGGATCTAAAACAATTGCTAATGCTATTCGTGAAGCGAGAAAAGATTCTAACGTGAAGGCTATTGTACTGAGAGTAAACTCTCCGGGTGGTAGTGCTCTTGCATCAGACATCATGTGGCGAGAAACTGAATTAGCAAGAGATGCAAAACCGTTTATCGTGTCGATGGGTGATCTCGCAGCATCAGGTGGTTACTACATCTCGGCATACGGTGATCGTATTTTTGCTCAGCCAACAACAATTACAGGATCAATTGGTGTTTTTGGTATTATCCCGAACGCGAAAAAATTCTTCAACGACAAGCTGGGAATTACTTTTGACGGTGTTAAAACAAATGCTCATTCAGATCTCATGACAATCAGCAAGCCGCTTGATGACTTTGAATACAGTAAAATTCAAGACGGTGTGGAAGATGTTTATTCTACATTCCTGAACAGAGTTGCTAAAGGTCGAGGAATGACGGTTGAAGAAGTTGATAAAATCGGTCAGGGTCGTGTATGGACCGGTGCTGATGCGAAAGAAATAGGCCTGGTTGATGAGTTAGGCGGACTCGAAGACGCTATCAACTACGCTGCTACACAAGCTGAACTCGAAGAAGGAGATTACAAAGTTCGTGAATACCCTAAACAGGAAGATCCTTTCGAAAAATTCCTTCGCGACATGAAATTCCAGGCGAAATACATGTACGCTGATATGATTTTAGGATCTGACTACAACTACCTCATGGAACTTGAAAAAGCGCGCAACATGGATGGCATCCAAACAAGAATGCCTTATGTAATGCGTATCAAATAGTTTATTTCTTCATAATTACGCAACAAAAGCCTCGACTCAAATAGTTGGGGCTTTTTAGTTCTATTACCTTTGTCAGGATAGATTGCTCACTATAGACTATGGTAGATATACGAAATTCAATAATGTCGTGGGTCATGAAAAAGCGCTATCACCAAATAGAGCTTTTCATGAAATATCCTCATGAAGTACAGGCCGAGTGGTTCAATGAATTGATCGACTCAGGCAGTGAAACCGAATGGGGTAAAAAACACGATTACGCTTCTTTGAGAAGCTTAGCTGATTTTAAAAAAGCTGTTCCGGTAAGCGATTACGATGACCTCAAGCCATACATAGAACGAATCATGAAGGGCGAGCAAAATGTTTTGTGGCCTACGGAAATAAAGTGGTTTGCCAAATCGAGCGGAACAACCAGCGATAAAAGCAAGTTCATTCCTATCTCGAAAGAATCCCTGGAAGATTGTCACTACAAAGGTGGCAAGGATATGATTTCGATTTATTACAACCACAAACCTGATTCACGCATTTTTTCAGGTAGAGCGCTTGTACTTGGAGGAAGCAGCACCGTGAATCAGCTCAATAAAGATTCCTATTACGGAGATTTATCTGCCGTAATTATCAGGAACCTCCCCTTTTGGGCTGAGTTTCAACGAACACCTTCTATGGATGTTGCTCTTATGGATGAGTGGGAAGAGAAACTCGAAAAAATGGCGCAAATCACCGCAAAACAGGATATCACCAGTATATCAGGAGTTCCTTCGTGGACGCTTGTTCTGTTGAGGAGAGTTTTGGAAATTACCGGCAAAGATTACATAAGCGATGTTTGGCCAAACCTGGAAATGTTTGCCCACGGTGGTGTGAGTTTTGACCCTTACAGAAAACAGTACAGAAATATCTTTAACAGTGATAAAATCACTTACCTGGAAACTTACAATGCCTCAGAGGGCTTCTTTGGAATACAGGATCAATTCGATGAAGATAATTCAATGCTCCTGATGCTCGATTACGGTATCTTTTACGAGTTCATGCCGATGGAAGAGCTGGGTAAAGACCACCCTGAAACGCTCTCGCTACACGAAGTAGAAACGGGAGTTAATTACGCCCTTATTATCAGTACAAATGGCGGATTGTGGCGTTATCAAATTGGCGATACCATCGAGTTTACATCACTCGATCCTTATCGCATTCGCGTGACTGGTCGAACAAAACACTTCATCAACGCATTTGGTGAGGAACTCATCGTTGACAATGCTGAAAAAGCGCTGTCGATAGCTTGTGAGAAAACAAAAGCAATTGTCAAGGATTACACTGCTGCTCCCGTTTACATGGAGGGTAACAGCAAGGGAAGTCACGAATGGGCAATTGAATTTAGCCAGGAACCTGAAAGCTTCGAGTTTTTCAAAGATACTTTTGACAACGCACTCAAATCTCAAAACTCTGACTATGAGGCAAAACGCTACAAAAGTTTTGTTTTGTCAGAACCGATTATACATAAATTGCCGACTGGCACGTTCTACAATTGGATGAAGAAACGCGGTAAGCTGGGTGGTCAAAACAAAGTTCCGCGCCTTTCCAACAATCGTAAATACATTGATGAAATCCTCGAATTCATACAGTAGTTGGCTTTTTTCGGCTCTGATTATTTTTGTGTTTTTCACAGTCAGAGCACAAAGCCAAAAGCCTGGTCTCCAGCTCATCTCCAACCAAAAAGTTGAAGCTGAAGGTGTGGTAGTCGATGAATTGGGCAATGTATTCACATTTGGAAAAAACCTGATTGAACAGCGAAACACAAAAGGGAAAGTCCTGCAGACAAACAGCATAAAAGGTTTTGGAAATATCACTTCATTCGATGTCTCCAATCCGCTCAAGCCGCAAGTGTTTTTTAAAAACCAGTTACAACTCGTTTTTTTAGACAACCGCCTTGCAAAACGTGGCGACAATGTTGCACTCGACTTTTTGGGTTACAGCCAAATCAGCGCGTCATGTGCTTCCTACAACAACGGTTTTTGGATTTATGACATGAGCAATTACGAACTCGTGAGGTTCAATGAGCAAACAAACGTAACCAACCAAACACCTAATTTGCTTCAAATAACCGGTAAAAATCTACAAGCTGATCAACTCCTGGAAACGAATAAAAGACTTTACATCAAAGATCAGGAAATAGGGATTTTCGTGTTTGACATTTACGGCACTTACTACAAACATTTACCACTTAAAAACTGCAAAACAATTGCCGGATATGCCAATAGAGTTTTTATTTTGCAGCATGAGAAAATAACGGTGTTAAACTCAAAAAATAACACCTCTTCAATTTCGCTACCACACACTGATTATATAGACATAGCTGTCTATGACGATTATTTGTTTTTACTGGGATCTGACCAACTGGATATTTATCAGGTAAAACTTTAACAGAATACCTATTTTTGGTCGATTCAAAATGACAACTGAGAAAAATCAACACTATGCACATTGCAGTAGCAGGTAATATAGGATCTGGAAAAACGACACTCACACAACTACTCGCTGACCACTACAACTGGGAAGCCCATTTTGAAGATGTTGAGGAAAACCCTTACCTCAACGACTTTTACACTGAAATGCAACGTTGGTCATTTAACCTGCAAGTGTATTTCCTGAACAGTCGATTCAGTCAAATCAATGATATTCGTCAATCAGGCAAAACGGTAGTACAGGATAGAACAATCTACGAAGATGCTTACATCTTTGCTCCCAACCTGCACGCAATGGGTCTCATGACAACCCGAGATTTTGAAAATTACTTTTCTCTTTTCAACCTCATCAATTCATTTATTCAACCACCTGATTTATTGATCTACCTGCGTGCTTCTGTCCCTACTCTCGTTAGTCAGATCCAGCAACGCGGTCGCGAATACGAGGAAGCTATCAGGCTCGATTACCTCAAAAGACTCAACGAACGTTACGAATCGTTTATCGGGAATTACGAGCACGGTAGATTACTCGTTGTTGATGTGGATAACAACAACTTCAAGGAAGAAAAGGAAGACTTAGGACTCATCATTCATAAAATCGATACAGAGCTCCACGGCCTTTTTGGGAGTGACGAAAAGTAGGTATACCCGGCTCTGACCGAAAACAAAAAAGCCGATTCAAATGAATGAACCGGCTTTCTATTGTATCTGTTTCGCTCTTTTTTAAAGTCCGAGGAGAATTTCTCCGGGATCTTTACCACTAAATACGAGTTTAGATGGATTTTCGAGCATTTCCTTGATCATGTAGAGGAAGCTAACCGATTCCTTTCCGTCAATGATGCGGTGATCATAAGATAGCGCCACATACATAACCGGCCTTATCTCAACTTTCCCATCCACAGCTATTGGGCGATCAACGATGTTGTGCATACCCAAAATAGCACTTTGCGGAGGGTTGATAATTGGCGTACTCAACATAGAGCCAAACACACCACCATTTGTAATGGTAAAGGTACCACCAGTCATTTCATCAATAGTGATTTTTCCGTCACGTGCTTTGCGAGCAAGACGTTTAATTTCACTTTCTATTTCGTGAAGAGCCATTTGCTCAGCGTTGCGCAATACCGGAACCATCAATCCCTTAGGAGAAGAAACCGCAATTCCAACATCAGCGTAATCGTGGTAAATCACCTCTTTTCCATCGATCATTCCGTTTACAGCCGGATAAGCTTTCAATGCTTCAGTAACAGCTTTCGTGAAGAATGACATGAACCCGAGGCTCGTTCCAAATTCTTCTTTAAATTTATCCTTGTACTTAGCGCGCAAGTCCATGATTGGCTTCATATCCACCTCGTTGAAGGTCGTCAACATAGCCGTGTCATTTTTCACGCTAACAAGTCGCTCAGCAACTTTCCTTCTCAGGCTCGACATTTTTTCGCGTCTCTTTTCACGCGTTCCGCCCCAGCCCTGAGCAGCATCGGTTGAGATTCCACCAGATAGGAAAGACTCAACATCGTTTTTAGTGATTTTACCACCAGATCCTGATCCCTGAATCTGCTTCGCGCTCACATCGTTCTTGTTCATCATTTCGCGAGCGAGAGGCGTTGCTTTAGCTGATTTATTCTCCTCAGCTTTTTGGTCAGAACCCTTATCAGCCGACTTATCGTCAGCTTTCAATTTCTCAGAGGAAGCCGCTTTCTTATCGTCAGATCCTTTGTCAGAATCTCCATCATCAGCTTTTTCCTCTTCTTTATCATCAGCACCAGATCCACTTCCTTCAGGCGCTTCGGCATCAGTATCGATTTTAGCTACAACTGCCCCAACTTCAACCGTTTCTCCTTCTTCAACGAGAAGTTCAATAGCACCGGCATCTTCAGCGGCAAGTTCTAGAGTAGCTTTATCGGAGTCAATTTCGGCAATCGTTTGATCACGTTCAACGTAATCGCCCGATTCAACCAGCCATTCCGCAATTTCAACTTCGGTAATTGACTCACCCGGACTCGGGATTTTTACTTCTACAGCCATATAATTGTTATGTTACTTTTTAAGGTCAAAAACTTCGTCAATAATCTTATCCTGTCGCTTCTTAAATACTTTAGGAGAACCTGAAGCCGGACTTCCACTCTCGCTTCTCGCAATTCCTTTAAGGTTTCCGTCCCAGAATCTCAACAACTGATTGTAAGCTCCCATGTTTTCAGGTTCTTCCTGAGCCCACACAACTTCATCAGCATTTTTGTATTTATTGAGCACTTTATCCATTTCCTTTTGAGGGAACGGATAGTATTGCTCTAAGCGAACAAGAGCAACTTTATCATTTCCGTTTTCTTCACGTGCAGCGAGTAGATCGTAGTAGAGTTTACCACTTGTCACAACTACTTTTTTCACGTTTTTCTTCGTCACCTTGTCATCATCAATCACCATATCAAATGATCCTTCAGCTAAATCCTCAAGTGTTGATACACATTTAGGATGGCGAAGAAGCGATTTTGGTGTAAAGACAATCAACGGTTTTCTAAACTTTTGTTTCACCTGTCTGCGCAATACATGGAAAAGGTTTGCCGGAGTTGTACAATTCACAGCATACATGTTGCCTTCAGCACAAAGCTGGAGATAACGTTCCATCCTCGCACTTGAGTGCTCTGCTCCCTGGCCTTCATAACCATGAGGAAGGAAAAGAACCAGACCATTCATGCTGTTCCATTTGTCTTCAGCAGCACTGAGGAACTGGTCAATAATGATTTGTGCTCCATTATTGAAGTCACCAAATT
>NZ_JAVLBN010000051.1:0-12848 GCF_031581065.1 Salibacter sp. | reverse complement strand
CGGAGGAGGTTTTTTCAGAAGGTTATTCCGCAAGTAATTTCTTTTTGATTCCCGCGTAAATAATATCGACAGCTCCTGTATTTTGTGAAACGTATTTTCTCGATTTTTCAGAAGCATTAGCGAGCTTCTCTTCATCACTCATTTTATTGAAAACTTTCGTTAGATCACTGTAAATTTTCACTTCAAAAGCAGCTTCCTGTTTCATTAAATCCTGAGCTTCCTGGAAACGTTCATTGTTGGGGCCAAAGATTGTTGGAACACCGTAAGTAGCGGCTTCCAGGATATTATGGATTCCGGTTGTGAAACCGCCACCAATCAAAGCGATAGTCGCATATTGATAAAGTGATGATAAATGCCCGATTGTATCCACAATCATGATTTTTTTGTCTCTTAAATCTTTAACTGTTTTACGGTTAGTAAAGCGGAATGTTTGTCCGGGCCATTTTTTCTCGTAGCCCTTTATTTTGCTCTCTGTGATTTCATGCGGAGCAATGACAATTTTAAAATCATTGAGTAATCCGTCATCGATGAGCTTTTCAGTAAACTCATCTTCTTTTTCCCAGGAACTACCGGCAATGAAAACCTTTTGATCTTCAAAAAATGGATCGAGCTCATTGAAAGTTTTGACTTTTTGACTGAGTTGCCAAACACGATCAAATCTTGTGTCACCACTCACTTCAACATTTTTTATTCCGTGACTTGTGAGCAACTCCTTTGACTTATCACTCTGAACGTAAAACTGATCAACGAGCTGCAGCGATTTCAAATACCATTTCCCGTAACTCTTGAAAAAGAGTTGTTCATCCCTGAAAATTGCTGATGCAAGAATAAGCGGAATATCTCTATCGTTCAGAGCCCTCATGTAATGATACCAAAACTCGTACTTGACAAAAACGGCCACTTTTGGTTTAATCAGATCGAGGAAATCGCGAGCGTTTTTACGAGTGTCCAGCGGGAGGTAAAGGATTAAATCAGCATGCGAGTAGTTCTTTTTGTTTTCGTAGCCCGATGGAGAAAAGAATGTGAGTACAATATTCACATCAGGGCTCTCCTTCCTTACGCTTTCTATAAGTGGCCTGCCTTGTTCAAACTCACCCAGCGAAGCACAGTGAAACCAAATTGTTTTTTTATTGGTCAGATCCAGCTTACTCAGGTCAGCCTTCAATTTCGAGCGCCAGTTTTCGCGGCCCGCTAGCCACTGTTGTGCTTTTTCTTTTCCCGCGATTGCCGCTGCGGAGATCGCAGCTCTATAGGCTCTGACCGTTACGTTGTAGAGGAGTTTCATTAGCGAAAGTAGTACTCATCAGGTTGTTTCTGGTAAAGAGGAAGTGTCCAGCCAAGTCTAATTCCATAGAGAAGATCGAGACGGGTTTCATCAGATGGGCGACCAATATCGTATTGATAGTCACGTCTTGCTTTTGTGAATCCCTGCATGAATTCAAACCCGAAGAAAAAGTTGACTAACCTTCTGTTGCTGAGGTAGCGATAACCGATGAATTGAGAAGTCATGGCTCCAAATGTGAGTCGGTCAAATCCTACTTTGTTGTCCTTGTAGTTGAGCATCGGGATATCAGCATATTCGTCTTCTATGCGAATTTTATGCTGCATGAAGCCACCACCAACTTTGATCAAAAGTCCGCTGTTTGGGTTGCTGAAACCGAGCGGAATAACTTTTCCAACTTTCGCCTGAACGGTGAAGCCTCTTTCGTATAAAAATACATCAGCAGGAAGCCCACTGAGTCCGAGCACAATACCCTGATCATCAGTAAACGGTTCCAGCATTCTGTCATCTTTTACCTGTCTGCCAAAGAGAAGCGAGCCACCGAGCCCAAACTCCCAGTTCGATTTCAGTTTGACAGAAAAACCACCACCAATATTGTTGTTGTAGCCAAAACGATCGGCCATATCTCCGCCCGGAAACTGGAGTGCGTAAGAAACATCAATCAACGAGGTGAAAACTGCAGAATCCTTAATGCTCACCTGGCTTTTAGCCATTGAAACGGAAAGCAGAAATACTGCGACAAAAAGTAGCTTTTTAACCATAGCGCGAAGATAACGAAATAAACAGCGAATTATGATGTTGTTTTTTTACAGGTAATTACAATTACATTAGGGTAATTGCGTTCCAAATTTATTATGCAATTGCCATCGTAGAGTTTATCTTCGCGAGGTATTAAAAATATTTCTTCAATGGAACCAATTCAACTGGTTGATTTAAAAAATCAATATCTCAAAATAAAAGACGAAGTTGATAAAGCAGTAATCGATGTAATGGATTCCTGTGCTTTCATCAACGGACCTGAAGTAAAGGGTTTTCAAAAAGATTTAGAAAATTATCTCGATGTAAAACACGTAATACCGTGTGCCAACGGAACTGATGCACTTCAAATAGCCCTCATGGCTGCCGGTGTAAAAGCAGGAGATGAAGTAATCACTCCCAGTTTCACTTACGTTGCAACATGTGAAGTAGTCGCTTTACTAGGCGCTAAGCCGGTTTTTGTGGATGTTTATCCCGATACTTTCAATATCAATATTGAAGATCTCGAGAGTAAAGTCACGGAAAACACAAAAGCGATTATCCCGGTTCATCTTTACGGTCAATGTGCCAACATGGAAGGCGTTATGGAAGTAGCGAATAAGCATGACCTCACCGTAATAGAAGATACGGCTCAGGGTATTGGTGCAGATTACACTTTCAAAAATGGTGACACCAAAAAAGCCGGAACAATTGGGCACATTGGTTGCACTTCATTTTTTCCGTCAAAAAACCTGGGCTGCTACGGAGACGGAGGAGCTATATTCACCAACGATGATGATTTGGCAAATGAATTGAGAATGATCTCAAATCACGGTCAGTCTAAGCGCTATTACCACGATCAGGTTGGGGTTAACTCTCGTCTTGATAGTATCCAGGCTGCTATTTTGCGCATCAAGCTCAAACACCTCGATGAGTACAATCAAGCCCGAAATAAAGCTGCGAGCTTCTACACCGAAACCTTCAGTAAAACAGATAAGATCGTTCCGCCATTTGTCGCTGATTTTTCAACGCATGTTTACCACCAGTACACGGTGAAGCTGAAAGGTGTTGATCGCGCTAAGCTTCAGGAGCATTTACAGGAAAATGGTGTCCCTTCAAATATTTACTATCCGCTTCCCAATCACAAACAAAAAGCGTTTGAGCGCAATGGAGCTAATGTGGTTCTACCTGTTACAGAGCAGCTGGGAACTGAAGTTTTATCACTCCCAATCCACACAGAATTAACAGACGAACAACTAAATCACATAACTAAATCAATCCTGGACTATATTAATCGATAATTATGAATATTGCAGTAGTAGGAACCGGTTACGTGGGCCTCGTGACCGGCACATGTTTGGCAGAAAGTGGCGCAAATGTGATTTGCGTTGATATAGATGAAGATAAAGTAGCTAAAATGAAATCGGGAATTGTGCCTATTTATGAGCCACATCTCGATGTTCTTTTTGAACGCAACATCAAAGCAGGTAGGTTACATTTCACGACTGATCTCAAAGAAGCAGTTGAGCCTGCAGAGTTGATTTTCCTCGCTCTTCCAACACCTCCCGGTGAAGATGGATCAGCAGATTTATCTTACGTTCTTCAGGTTGCTAAAGACCTGGGCGGAATGATCGAAGATTACAAAGTGGTAATCGACAAGAGTACCGTTCCCGTTGGCACGGCTGATAAAGTGCAACAAACACTGGCCAATAAACTCGATAAACGTTTTGATCGCAACGATCAGAACCGACCGGAGTTCGATGTAGTTTCAAACCCTGAGTTCCTTCGCGAAGGATTTGCGGTTGACGATTTTATGAAACCAGATCGCGTGGTTGTGGGTACGAGTTCTGACCGGGCGAGAAAACTCATGGATGAACTTTACAAACCATTTGTTCGCCAGGGAAACCCGGTGATTTTTATGGATGAAAAATCTGCCGAGTTGACGAAATACGCAGCAAATGCATTCCTCGCAACCAAGATTACATTCATGAACGAAGTAGCCAATGTTTGCGAACGCGTAGGCGCTGATGTTGATAAGGTTCGTATTGGTATGGGTTCTGACGAGCGAATAGGAAAACGTTTCCTTTTCCCCGGAATCGGTTACGGGGGAAGTTGCTTCCCAAAAGATGTTCAGGCTTTGGCGAAATCGAGTAAAGAAGCCGATTATGACTTTAGAATTTTAGATGCGGTAATGGATATCAACCAAACTCAAAAAACGGCTTTGGTTCCACGTATCAAAAAATACTTTGGCGACTCACTCAAAGGCAAAAAACTCGCGATGTGGGGATTGGCTTTTAAACCTGATACTGACGATATCAGAGAAGCACCATCGCTCTACATTATTGATGAGCTGACAAAAGCCGGAGCTGAGGTTGTGGCTTATGACCCTGAAGCAATGGATAATGTGAGAGGACAGATCGGTGATAAAATTCACTACGCAAATGACCAGTACGAAGCTCTCAATGACGCTGATGCTCTCGTAGTTTGTACAGAGTGGCAAATCTTTAGGAGCCCTGATTTTACAGCGATAAAAAACAAACTCAAAGAGCCGGTAATTTTTGATGGTCGGAACCTGTATTCACTCGATAGCATGGAGGAAAAAGGTTTTTATTATACATCCATAGGTCGCCAAACAGTAACAAACAAATAATTTCATGAAGAGAGTTTTAATAACAGGCGCTGCAGGGTTTTTGGGATCTCACCTCTGTGATCGATTCCTGAAAGAGGGATATCACGTAATAGGAATGGATAACCTGATCACCGGAAACCTCGACAATATTGAGCACCTCTTTTCTGAAAAACACTTTGAATTCTACAATCACGATGTAACCAAGTTTGTTCATGTATCGGGCGAGTTAGATTACATCCTGCATTTTGCTTCACCGGCCTCACCAATCGATTATCTCAAAATCCCCATCCAAACACTCAAAGTGGGTGCCATGGGGACACATAATCTTTTGGGATTGGCCAAAGCTAAAAATGCCCGTATCCTGGTAGCTTCAACCAGTGAAGTTTACGGAGATCCGCAGGTTCACCCACAAACTGAAGATTACTGGGGGCATGTTAATCCTGTAGGTCCGCGCGGTGTTTACGATGAAGCAAAACGCTACCTCGAAGCAATTACGATGGCTTACCATACCTACCACGGATTGGAAACGAGAATCGTTCGTATTTTCAATACTTATGGTCCGCGAATGAGATTGAATGATGGTCGTGTTTTACCGGCCTTTGTTGGTCAGGCACTTCGCGGTGAAGATCTCACAGTATTTGGAGATGGATCGCAAACACGCTCATTCTGCTATGTTGACGACCTTGTAGAAGGAATATACAGGTTGTTGATGAGCGATTACGCAAAGCCGGTAAATGTTGGAAATCCGAGTGAAATTTCAATTGCAGATTTTGCTGAGGAGATCATCAAGCTCACAGGAACAACGAACAAAGTGATCTACAAGGATCTGCCTAAGGACGATCCAATGCAACGCCAGCCTGATATTACAAAAGTTCGTGAGATTTTAGGTTGGGAACCAAAGGTAGAAAGAGGTGAAGGGTTAAAGCGCACTTATGATTACTTCAAGTCGCTACCCGAGGAGAAACTTTATAAAAAAGAGCACAACACATTTGAAGAATACATCAAACGCTAGTATGACCAAAAAGATTCTCATAACAGGCGGAGCCGGATTTATCGGTTCTCACGTAGTTAGGAGATTTGTCCTGGAATATCCCAGCTATGAAATCCACAATCTCGATTGCCTTACTTATGCCGGCAACCTTGAAAATATTGCCGATATTGATGATCGTGATAATTACAAGTTCATAAAAGGGAATATTGAAGATGCTGAGTTTATCAACTCTCTTTTCGTTCAGAACCAATATGACGGGGTGATTCACCTCGCGGCTGAGTCGCACGTTGACCGATCAATTGAAGACCCGCTGGCTTTTCTCAAGACCAATATTATGGGAACTGCTAACTTGTTGAACGCTGCTAAAGCGGTTTGGGGATCTGACCAAAGCAAAAGGTTTTACCACGTTTCAACTGATGAGGTTTACGGTAGCCTGGGTAAAACGGGGCTTTTTGAAGAGACGACTGCTTATGATCCCAAATCACCGTATTCAGCGTCTAAAGCGAGTTCTGACCATTTAGTGAGAGCTTACGGAAATACGTATGACTTTCCATTTGTCATTTCTAACTGCTCAAACAACTACGGACCCAACCAATTTCCTGAAAAATTGATTCCGCTCTTTATTAATAATGTAAAACAGCGCAAATCATTGCCGGTTTACGGAGATGGACAATACACGAGAGATTGGCTTTACGTGGTTGATCACGCTATTGCGATCGACCGGGTTTTTCACGATGGAAAAAATGGGGAAACGTATAATATTGGTGGATTCAATGAATGGACAAACCTCGATTTAATTCACGCACTTTGCGACTTGATGGATGAAAAGCTCGGTAGAGAAAAAGGCGAATCACGCGAGTTGATTACTTATGTGAAGGACCGCCCGGGGCACGATAGACGCTATGCTATAGATGCTTCTAAAATCAATAAAGAGTTGGGATGGAAGCCTTCTTTGCAATTTGAGGAAGGTTTATCCAGGACAATTGACTGGTATCTTGAAAATGAGAGCTGGCTCGAGAATGTAACCTCAGGAGATTACCAGGATTATTACAAAATGCACTACATTAATCGTTGAGTATTAAATACAAAAAAAGGTTAACCAATTGGCTAACCTTTTTTTTTAATCCTTAAGTATTAGTTTATACTTATATCACTAATATTTTAATTCACTTTGAGAAACCTTTCGTCCTTCCAGCCAACGCTCATAAGATTGTTGATCTAATTTATACCACGCTTTAGCGATATTCTTTTTAAGGGATTTTTTAATTTCTCCTCTCACATTTTTAGGTTGTTCACTCATACTTTCAAAGGTTTAGTTTTGTTTTGCTTGTTAAAAGTATGTATAATTTTAAAAAATGACAAGTTTATTTAAAGTTTAACATGTGAAATAACCTTTTTTTAACTTCGACTTTACATAACAAAACAATTAGTGAACAACGTTTACTATTCTACCCGGCACAACAATGATTTTTTTCGGTTCGTTGCCCTTTAATTGTTGACCGGTTCGTTCGTGTTCGAGTACCGCTTTTTCAACTTCATCCTTTGAAAGATTTGCATCAACCTTGAGGCTAAAGCGTTTTTTACCGTTAAATGAAACTGGATATTCAATTTCGTCTTCTGTAAGGTATTCCTCTTTTAACTGTGGCCAGCCAGCATCCATGATTGAACTTTTGTGACCGAGCTTCTCCCAAAGCTCTTCAGTTATGTGAGGTGCATGACAGGAAGCCAAAATGCTCAAAGGTTCTAGAATTTCACGTTTGTTGCATTTCAAACTCGAAAGTTCATTCACACAAATCATGAGGTTACTTACACAAGTATTGAAGCTATCTTTTTCCAGGTCTTCAGTCATGGCCTTGATGCAAGTATGGAGTACTTTTAACTCATCTTTAGTTGGTTTTTCTTCAATCACAGAAAATTCATCTCCACTGTGAAAGAGTCTCCAAAAACGCTTGAGAAATTTACTCACTCCATCAATTCCCTGTGTGTTCCAGGGTTTGTGCATCTCAACCGGACCCAAAAACATTTCGTGGAGCCTCAACGCATCTGCTCCATATTGATCACAGAGATCATCAGGGTTGATGACATTGAATTTCGATTTGGACATTTTTTCGACTTCGCTACCACATTTATATGTTCTGTCCTCTTCAGTTAAAAATGAAGCATCTTTAAACTCTGGTCGCCACTTTTTAAAAGCTTCCGTATCAAGTTTGTCACCATCAACAATGTTTACATCAACATGTAGTCTTTGTGTTTTGTATTCCTTTCTTTTACTGAAAGTGACAAATTCATTGCTACCTTCAACACGGTAAACAAATCTGGAATCACCCTGAATCATTCCCTGGTTGGTCAGTTTTTGAGCCGGTTCATCAAAAGGAATGTGTCCGCGATCTTTTAGAAATTTTGTCCAAAAGCGGAAATAGAGGAGGTGGCCGGTTCCGTGCTCAGCACCGCCCATGTAAAAGTCCACATTTTTCCAGTAATTCACTGCTTCCTGCGAGGCGAATTCTTCACTGTTATTGGGATCTTCATATCTCAAAAAGTACCAGCTCGATCCGGCCCAACCCGGCATTGTTGTGAGTTCGAGTGGGAATCCTTCACCATTTGGTACAACACCTCTTTCCGGATCGTAATTCCATTTATCGGCACGTTTTAGAGGTGGCTCGCCATCTTTTGTAGGGAGATAGCTTTCTACCTCAGGTAATTCGAGAGGGAGGTGTTCGGTTCTGACCGATTTAGGAACTCCGTTTTCATAATAAACCGGAATTGGCTCGCCCCAGTATCGTTGGCGGCCAAATACGGCATCGCGGAGTTTGTAGTTGATTTTCTTTTGCCCGATTCCTTTTTCGATAAGCGCACCAATCGCTTTTTTGATGGCATCTTTTACTTTGAGTCCATCGAGAAATTGCGAGTTGGTGAGTTTTCCGCTCTTTTGATCGTTGGCACCTTCGCTTATGTCGGCACCTTCAATTACATTAGGAACAGGCAAATCAAAATGTTTAGCGAAATCCCAGTCGCGCTGATCGCCTGATGGAACGGCCATAATTGCTCCGGTTCCGTAACCTGCAAGCACGTAATCACCAATCCAAACCGGTATTTGCTCCCCTGTAAACGGATGCTCTGCATAAGCACCGGTAAACGCTCCCGATACATTTTTCACATCAGCCATTCGGTCGCGTTCGCTGCGCTTTTTGGTTTGCTCGATGTACTTTTCAACTTCACTGTGTTGTTCATCAGTCGTAATTTCCTGCACGAGTTCGTGCTCGGGAGCAAGCACCATAAAGGAAACACCAAAAATGGTATCAGGGCGTGTTGTGAAAACTTCAATTTTTCGGTCAGATCCGGAAACATCAAACCAAATAGCAGCTCCCTGTGAACGACCGATCCAGTTGCGTTGCACTTCTTTGATAGCATCGGGCCAGTCGAGTTTGTCGAGCCCATCGAGTAAGCGTTGAGCGTAAGCTGTGATGCGCATGCTCCACTGCTTCATTTTTTTCTGCTCCACAGGGAAGCCACCGCGTTCTGACACGCCATCTTTTACTTCGTCATTAGCGAGCACAGTTCCCAATTCAGGGCACCAGTTTACAACAGCTTCTGATAAATAAGCGAGTCTGTATTTTTGGAGTATCGTTTCTTTTTCACTTTCAGAAGCATTTTTCCAATCTTCAGCAGCGAAAACCTCAGTATCCTCATCACAAACAGCATTGAGGTTTTTGTTGCCTTCCTGTTCAAATACTTCAATGAGTTCTGAAATAGGAAGTGCCTTATCAGCATCTTTACAATACCAGGAGTTAAAAAGCTGGAGAAAAATCCACTGTGTCCATTTGTAATATTCAGGGTCGCAGGTTCTCACTTCGCGATCCCAGTCAAACGAAAATCCGAGTCTGTCGAGTTGCTCGCGGTATCGTTTTATATTTTGTTCAGTTGTAACAGCAGGGTGCTGACCCGTTTGAATAGCGTATTGTTCAGCTGGTAGTCCAAAAGCATCATAACCCATTGGGTGAAGCACGTTGTAACCCTGGAGTCTTTTAAAACGAGCGTGAATATCACTCGCGATGTAGCCCAGTGGGTGACCAACATGTAATCCCGCTCCTGATGGATATGGGAACATATCAAGGACATAATGCTTTGGCTTTTCGCTATTGATTTTAGCGCTATAAGTCTTGTCCTGTTGCCACTTTTTGCGCCATTTTTCTTCAATCTGCCTGATTAAATCAGCTGAATATTCCATGCTGTTAGTCTGCGTTTAATACCTACTTTTGAAGCCGCGAATTTAACTAAAAATAAGCCTTATTAAAGGTTATTATTAAAGTGCGCTCCGGCTAAATTGTTATTTTAGCAGCGTTTACTAAAAAGAACGTCCATGTCTAACAAGTTTGAGAGAAGGAGATTAAACACTTCTTATTTTTCTGTTGTAGTGAGTATATCGTTGGTGCTCTTTATGTTAGGTATGGTTGGTTTGATCCTTTTGCAGGCGAATAAGCTGAGCAATTACGTGAAGGAAAACATCGGGATTTCGATTTACATCAAGGACGATGTCAACCAGGCCGATATCAAACGCCTTCAAAAATCGCTTGATGCTTCAAAATATGTGAAGTACACAGATTATGTTGACAAGCAAGAGGCAGCTACTCGCTTACAGGAAGATTTAGGGGAAGACTTTATCGATTTTCTGGGATATAATCCGCTTTCAACTTCTATTGATGTTTATCTCAAGGCAGAATTTGCCAATCCTGATAGTGTGCAGATGATCGAGCAGAGTTGGCTCGATAACCCCAAAGTCAAGGAGGTTGAATACCAAAAAAACCTGCTGAGTATAGTCAACGAAAATGTTCGTAAGATTTCGCTTCTCCTTTCAGGGTTTGCTATATTGTTGATGATCATAGCAGTGGCTCTGATCAATAGTACGATAAGGCTCGCCATTTATTCAAAGCGCTTTTTGATTAGGAGTATGCAACTCGTGGGAGCTACGCAGAGTTTTATCAGGAAACCGTTCGTTAATCAGGGTATATTACACGGTTTGTACGGAGCGCTAATCGCTTTGGTATTGCTCGCTGGTGTGATTTATTACGCGCAGAGCGAAATGCCTGAGATATTTGATATGCAGGATGTGGAAACATTTGCTGTACTCTTCGTGATTGTTGTGTTGCTTGGAATGCTTATTTCCTGGCTAAGTACAACTTTTGCGGTGAACCGTTACCTCAAATTAAAAACCGATCAACTTTACATGCGATGAGTAACAAAATTGAACAAAAAGAAGATCTTGCATTTGGCAAGACGAACTATATGATCATGATTGCGGGTGTAGTGCTCGTTATTATTGGCTTTATCTTAATGTCTGGCGGAGGAAGTGACGATCCTAATGTTTTTAGTGAAGAGATCTTTTCGTTTAGAAGATGGACGCTTGCTCCGGTAGTTGTGGTATTAGGCTACATTGCGGTATTTGTAGCGATTATGAAAAAAACGAAAGACCACAACCAGGAATAATCAATGGATTGGATTGAAGCGTTGCTCCTGGGTATTATTCAGGGGCTCACGGAGTTTTTACCCGTAAGTAGTAGCGGTCATCTCGAGATTGTCAAGGCACTTTTTGGATCTGACCGTGTACCGTCAGAGAGCTTACTCTTTACTGTTGTCCTTCACGCGGCTACAGCCCTTAGTACTCTGGTGATCTTCAGGAAAGATGTCGCTCAAATTTTCAAAGGTCTTTTTCAGTTTAAAAATAACGAGGAATCACAGTTTTCGCTGAAAATCATTGTGTCGATGATTCCGGCAGCCATTATTGGGGTTCTGTTTGATGATGCTATTGAAGCTCTTTTCGCAGGGCAAATATTATTGGTCGGAGCCATGCTCGGCATAACCGGGTTACTCCTTTTTCTTGCCGACAGGGCTAAAAAGACTGAAAAAACCGTGAGCTATCAATCGGCATTGATTATTGGTATTTCGCAGGCTATTGCCATTTTGCCCGGTATTTCGCGTTCGGGAGCTACTATTTCTACATCGGTGCTATTGGGAGTGGATAAAGATAAAGCTGCGCGTTTTTCTTTTTTGATGGTGGTTCCGCTCATCCTGGGAAAAATGGCCAAGGATATTTTGGACGGAGCATTCACGAGTGGGCAGGTAGATGCTTTGGCTCTGACCATTGGTTTTGCTGCTGCTTTCATTACAGGACTTTTTGCCTGCACCTGGATGATCAGTTTGGTAAAAAAGAGCAAGCTCACTTATTTCAGTATTTATTGTTTTGTGGTTGGTGCAATCACAATTGTTATTGAACTCCTTTAATTTTTTATATGGATTTTTTAGCCGGTGAAGTGCTGCTTATTGACAAGCCTTTGGAATGGACATCTTTTGATGTTGTGAAAAAAGTGCGAGGCAGGTTGCTGAAAAAGTTGAACCGCAAAAAAATCAAGGTAGGCCATGCCGGCACGCTCGATCCGCTCGCAACCGGGCTTTTGGTTTTATGTACCGGCAAGGCGACTAAGAAAATTGAGTCTATACAGGGAGCAGAGAAAGAATACACCGGAACGATTACGCTGGGTGCCACAACTCCCAGCTATGACATGGAAACTGAGGCAGATCGGCAATTTGATATTTCGGATTTATCTCCGGAGAAACTCGAAAAAGCAGCTCAGTCTTTTGTAGGCGAGCAATTGCAAACTCCGCCCGTTTTCTCGGCCAAAAAGATCGATGGGCGAAAAGCTTATGATTATGCCAGAAAAGGAGAGGACGTAAAAATGCGTCAGAACCTCGTTCACATATACGAGTTTGAGTTGACGAGAATCGACTTGCCACAAGTTGACTTTCGCGTTAGGTGTTCTAAAGGAACTTACATCCGCAGTTTAGCTTATGATTTTGGTCAGAGCCTGAATAATGGCGGCTACCTGAGCGCCTTGAGAAGAACCGCAATTGGTGATTACCGTATAGAAGATGCTATGAGTGTTGAAGAGGTGGTTGAGGTTATAATGAATAGCTGAAATGGTGATAATGGATTACATTTGATGAAAATCCTATTTTCATGAGCCATTCTATAGATGATTTTAAAAGTTATGTGATAATTCATCAGCAGGTAGAATCTGGAAGCCGATCAGTAAAAGAATTATCAAAAACGCTTGAAAATCGCGGACTCAGTTCATCTGAGCGCACAGTAAAGAGGCGAATAAGAGAGTTGAGAGATCAATTTGGACTCGATATTCAGTTCAGTCAAAAATACAAAG
>NZ_JAVLBN010000050.1:0-13561 GCF_031581065.1 Salibacter sp. | reverse complement strand
ATCCTAATCCTACTTCTGATAGGTTATTTGTTAGTAACACTGATATTACTGGAGAGACTCAATTTGAAATTTATAGCATAGCCGGAAAAATCTTAGCTAAAGGATTACTCAATGATAATAATGGAATAAATATAAAAAGATTAAATCAAGGCATTTACTATTTAAAAATAGAAAATCAACATTTTACAGAAATTATAAAGTTTGTAAAGCAATAGGCAAAACCAATACATATGTTATGTAATAGCTACTATGATCGTTTAGGTTTATTTTAGTTCTTAAGAATCTAATCAATTTACAATATCAATGAAAGAAATAACCTACCTTTACAATAATCTAATTTTGAATACTATGAAGTTATTAAGTTCGTTTTTAAGTATTTTCTTTCTCGTTGCAATTCACTTTTCTTTTAGTATCGGTTCTGAGAAAGATGTATCCGGAACTTACGGAGGTTGTTGTGTAGAGTCAAAGGTGGTTTTGGTTTTGAACGAAGATCAAACTTTTGAATACCGCGATCATTCTGATGTTCATAATAAAATTACCACATCAGGTAGTTGGGAACTCGATGATAATGTTATTCAACTTACTGATTATGATGCACCACAAAAAATTCACCACAAGTGGAGAATTGAAAAAGACGGCAAAGCGATAAAATCGAGAAAAGGATTTGCGTTTTACCGTTTAGTGAAACAATGTTTGTAGTGGGCCGCAAAATTTTGCGGCCCACAGATAATCCCCCTACAACAGACCAAACCGATCACCAATTTTTCGGATTATCAATTATATATTTTCTAATTCTGTAAAAAGATTTTTCATTTCTAATGATGTGATCATGGTACCGGGATTGCCATTTGAATTCGATGTCATTCATTCTGGCATATTTTGTCACACCTGTTTTAAAACCCCGAACAATAGAACCTAAATTCTGCGATTGTGGTCCGAATTTGTTTGGTTGAATAACACTATCATTAGGATGTATTTGTTTGTCGATAATGATGATACCGTGAATATGATCAGGCATGATGACAAATGCATCTAATTTGACAAATGGAAAATGATCGGGAATCTCAGACCAGTATTGATTGGCAACCTGACCAATATCAGAAAGATACATTTTAGTATTCTTAATTTCTCCAAAAAAATGGTTTCTATCTGCAGTACAAATTGTTACAAAATAGGCAGCATTAGATCCGTAATCCCAGTTTTTTAATCTGTTGGTTTCATCTTTGAATTTCTTACGATGGTTAGTCATTTTGATATGATTGAGGTTCCTTTCTCAAACCTAACCATTTCCCCTGTTCATTCAAAACCACATGGTATAGGGGCGCAAAATTTTGCGCCCCTATACCATGTGGTCTGAAAATTGAAAAATATACTTTTGCACATGCAGGAAAAGATACTCATTCTCGATTTTGGTTCGCAGTACACGCAGCTCATCGCGCGCAGAATTCGCGAACTCAATGTTTATTGTGAAATTCATCCGTTTAATGACTTCCCGGCTCTCGATGAATCGGTAAAGGGTGTAATCCTTTCGGGTAGCCCGTTTTCTGTGCTCGATGACGAGGCTCCGCTACCGGATCTGACCGAAATAAGAGGCAAAAAGCCGCTTCTCGCTGTTTGCTACGGGGCGCAATGGTTAGCCCACAACAATGGGGGTAGCGTGGCGAAATCCTCAACGCGTGAGTATGGTCGTGCCAACTTGTCGTTTATTCACGATCAGAGCCCACTGCTAAAAGACATTCCGCTCGAATCACAGGTGTGGATGTCGCACGGTGACACGATTCAGGAATTGCCAGATGAGGTGGAGATCATTTGCAGCACGCCTGATGTGAAAGTTGGTGGTTTTGCATTTGAGAACGAACAAACGTTCGGAATTCAGTTTCACCCTGAGGTATCGCACTCTGTTGACGGTAAAACGTTATTGAAGAATTTTTTGGTCGATATCTGCAATGTGGCGCAAGACTGGACACCGGCTTCATTTGTAGAGGAAACTGTTCAGATCCTGAAAGACAAGGTTGGCAATGACAAAGTTGTAATGGGCTTATCTGGCGGTGTGGATTCATCCGTTGCAGCAACGCTTCTTCACAAGGCGATTGGCAAAAACCTGTACTGCATTTTTGTGGATAACGGCCTGTTGCGCAAAAACGAATTTGAAAATGTGCTGGAAGACTACAAGGAATTGGGTCTGAACATTAAAGGAGTAGATTCGAGCAAGCGTTTTTACGAAAAACTGGAAGGAGTTTCAGATCCTGAAGAAAAACGCAAGATCATTGGGAATATGTTCATCGAGGTGTTTGATGACGAAGCACATCAAATTGAGGATGTTACCTGGCTCGGACAGGGAACAATTTACCCTGATGTAATAGAATCAAAATCGGTTAAGGGACCAAGTGCCACGATTAAGTCGCACCACAACGTTGGCGGATTACCGGATTTCATGAAGTTGAAAGTGGTAGAGCCGCTCAACACATTATTCAAAGACGAAGTGCGCAGAGTAGGACGTGAAATGGGCTTGCCTGAGAATTTACTCGGTCGTCATCCGTTCCCGGGTCCGGGATTAGCGATTCGTATCCTTGGTGATATCACGGAAGAAAAAGTGAAGATTTTGCAGGAAGTGGATCACTATTTCATTCAGGGTTTGAAAGATGAAGGATTGTACGATGATGTGTGGCAGGCAGGAGCTATTTTATTACCGGTACAAAGTGTTGGTGTAATGGGTGACGAGCGGACTTACGAAAATGCTGTAGCTTTAAGGGCTGTAGAGAGTATTGATGGAATGACTGCCGATTGGGTACATTTGCCCTATGAGTTTTTGGCACGCATTTCGAATAAAATAATCAACAATGTTAAGGGAATTAACCGCGTTGTTTACGATATTAGCTCCAAGCCTCCCGCTACGATAGAATGGGAGTAAGCCAATTCGGGCTCTGACCGTTAAAAATAAGATTATGAGTAAGCTGCTGAATATCATTTTTTTATCGCTTTTTCTTGTGCTTTCCACCCAGTCGTGTAAAGCTCAGCAAACGCCTGAAACGGTGAAAGTGGATGGCGATAAGTACTACGTGCACATCGTGAAAAGTGGGCAAACGCTGTATGCCATTTCAAAAAAATATGCGATTGACGTTGCGGAGATCAAAAAAGCAAATCCCGAACTGGATATCGAAGGGTTGAAAATTGGGCAGAGTGTTTTGATTCCGAAAGATGAGGTGGACAGGCGTGAGTTCAAGAAGAGTGATGTATCCATCTCTGGCGATACGATTTTCCATAAAGTGGTGAAAAAAGAGACACTTTATTCGCTTTCAAAAAAATACGGACTGGGGATTGATCAAATCCTAAAGATCAACCCGATTGTAGAAAAGGAAGGCCTGGAAACGGGAATGACAGTGAAGATTCCGTATAAATCGGGTAAATCTATTGAGACCGAAGAGCTCGAAAAACCACGTGAAGATTCACTAAGGTTGCACATTGTTCAGCCGAAAGAAACACTTTACTCGCTGAGCAAGGAATACGATGTTTCAATTGATTCCATTCAGATTATCAATGACGGCTTGCAGGAAGGTTTAAAAGTTGGAACAACCATCCGCATTCCTAAATCAAATCCAAAATTTGCTGAGTTTGAAAAGCAGGACAGCATTATTCAGGATAGCCTCAAAGAAGTCAACTGGGTGCAGACAAAACCCTTCGAGATTGCTGTATTTCTGCCATTAAAATTATGGCAGGCCGATACACTCGATTCACTCGGTTCTGATGTAAAAGAACTCATGATCGACAACACTTCTAAGATTGCGCTCAACTTTTATCGCGGATTGAAAATGGCTGTTGACACGCTCAATGAACGTGGAGTTTCAGCAAATATTCACGTTTACGATACCGGAGGAGAGGTTGACACGCTTAAATCTAAAGTTGAAAATGATACGCTTCTATACGATCTGGTTATAGGACCAATGTTCAGATCCAATTTTGAGTGGCTCGTCAAGCATTACGACACTCTCAACATCCCGATGGTTTCTCCGGTGCCTATTTCATCAAAGTTTTTGTTGAGTAAGGATAATGTCGTGAAAGTACATCCGGGATCTGGAGCGCAAATGGTTCGTTTGGCTCAGTATATTGGAAATACACATTCAGATTCAAATCTCGTGTTGTGGAACTCTTCACGTTTCAGTGACCGAAATCTCGTCAAAATTGCACGCAAACATATCAACCAGTGTGTTGGTCAGCTCGGGCATGATAGTGTAATGGAGATGTCGGCTTACACACCTTCAAAAAGTCGAATATTCACCACGTTTAAGGATTCTACTCATTACACACTATTTGTTCCCAGCAAAGAGCAGGCTTATATCAGTCAGTTCATTACATCATTGAATGACCTTTACCTCTCAGATAAAGGTGTAACATTTACCATTTTTGGTTTGAATGAATGGGCCGGTTATGATAACCTGGAAATCACTTCTTATCAGAACCTGGATATTCACATTCCCACTCCTCGCTACTTAGAGTACGATTCTCCGGCTGTCATAAGCGTTCTGAAAGATTATCGCAAATTGTACGGTGTTGATCCTGATGAATTTGCGCTACTGGGATATGACGTAAGCCATTACTTCATCACATTGTTAGATGAATACGGTCCGTACATGTTAAGCCACCTTGAAAAATCGAATAAAAACGGGTTGAGTGTCAAATTCAACTTTGTTAAACTGGGAGCTGAATCTGGCTACGAAAACCAGGCGATATATATTTTCCGCTACAAGAATTACGAAAAAGATAGAGTGCATTAATGCCACAGAAAGAAGAAATTGCAGATTGGTTCAGAGAGCTGCAAGACGATATTTGTCAGCAACTCGAGCAGACTGACGGAAAAGCAAAGTTTCACGAAGATAACTGGGATCGACCGGGAGGTGGTGGAGGTCGTACACGCATTATTCGAGATGGAAATATCATCGAAAAAGGCGGAGTGAACTTCAGTGCTGTTCACGGTGAGTTACCTTCAAAAATCAAAGAAGCACTAGGAGTTGAGGGACAAGACTTTTACGCTACAGGAATCAGCATCGTAATTCACCCGATCAACCCCTGGGTTCCGATTATTCATATGAACACCCGCTATTTTGAAATCAGCGGAGAAACGTATTGGTTTGGCGGTGGCATCGACCTCACTCCGCACTACATTGACAAAGAGCAGGCTCGTTTTTTCCATAAGCAAATCAAAGAAGTTTGTGATCGCTACGATGCGAATTATTACCCTGAGCACAAAAAATGGGCTGATGACTACTTCTTTATCAAGCATAGAGACGAAACCCGTGGTGTGGGCGGAATCTTTTTTGACAAAATGAAAGAAGATAAAGAGCACTCTAAACGTGATATTTTCAATTATGTACGCGATGTAGGAAAGCTTTTTGCTCCCGTTTATACGAAGTTCATGAAACAAGGAGCTAAGAAGCCTTATGGCGAAGATGAAAAGCAGTGGCAACTCTTGCGCAGAGGACGATACGTGGAGTTCAATCTCGTGTACGATAAAGGCACAAAATTCGGACTCGACACCTCCGGTAGGATTGAAAGCATCCTGATGAGTTTGCCAAAATTGGCTTCGTGGGAATACAATGTAGTACCTGAACCACAATCAAACGAAGAAGAAACATTAAATTTGCTACGAAAAGAAATCGATTGGATAAATATTTAAGAACATGAACAAGTTAATCTTAGCCGCAACAGTTTTTGCCATCGTATCGTGCGGAGGCAACGCAAACAAAGAAAAATCTAACGAAAAAGGATCTGACCAAAAAGCCGATAGCGCTATGGTGGAGGAAAAGACTGAAGATTCTAAAGAAACAACTGAAGAAGTTGAGTATCCATACATGGCCGGTGCAGAATTTGATCAGTCTAAAGCGATCTCAACTGATGAGTTAGCGCAAAAACTTCAATCCTTTGATGGTGACTCAATGTCAGCAACAGTAAAAGGTAATATCAAAGAAGTTTGCCAAAAGAAAGGTTGCTGGATGCGCATGCAGGTTGGAGAAAGCGAAGAAATGATGGTTCGTTTCAAGGATTACGAATTCTTTGTGCCACTCAACAGTGCAGATCACAAAACAACTATTGACGGAAAAGTTTATTACGATACAATCAGCGTAAAACAATTGAAGCACTACGCTCAGGATGCCGGTGCACCAGCTGATTCACTCGAGAAAATCATCGAGCCAAAAGTGACACTAGCATTCCAGGCAAACGGAGTGGTTGTTGAGTAATGCGCACGTTTTTAAAATACATAATACCGGGAATTGTAGTGCTGTGGTCGTTTAGCTGCGGCAATTCGCAATCAGGTGACGGTCAGAGCCAAAATCAGCCTACCGACTCGGCAAAAGTTGAAAATAAACAACAGCCAGATGAGTCAAAAGGTGGCGGAGTTATGCGCAAAGAAAGTGAGTTAGCAGCGTGGATGAAGAACAAGCACGATCAACTCGCTATGATTCGCGAAAAACTCGAAAAAGGTGAATCCATTCCAGATTCTATCAATTGGAACTGGGAAGCGATTTACACCGCTCAACGCACCGATGAGGATGCGAGTGGCGAAACCTTTGACGGAATGGCTCAGGCGTTTCTCACTGAAATGAAAAAGACAGTAGAAACAGGCGATGTTAAAGCGTACAACCACGCTGTTCGTTCCTGCGTCAACTGTCATGAAAACTACTGTCCCGGACCAATTTCTAAAATTCAGCGACTCAAAATAACAGATGCTGAATCGATGTGAAGTTGTACAGTTTTGAAAAAGAAAAGGCTTTCTCGAAAATCGGGAAAGCCTTTTTTTGTTTAAGTAGGATTGAGGTTTGGTAGTTTGAACACAACTACAATTTTTCTAAAGTTTCGAACTTTAGAAAAGTTGTATTTCGCTCGAACGAAGAGAGAGCATATTTCTTTACATCACTCTTGAGCGTAACGAAAGAGTATAATTTACTTCCCCGCCATTCTAAACTGAATAATCAATGCAGAGATTAGTGTGAGTCCGCCAATGATTAAAATCGCATATTCAGAGCCCAGGTAATCAGCAATAAATCCTGTTAGTATTGCACCAATTGCGTAGCCCATGTCGCGCCATAGTCTGAATACACCAATACTTTTAGGACGATCTGTAGGATGAGTAAAATCGGCAATGGCAGCCATGAAGTTGGGGTAAACGAGAGCTGTTCCGGCCCCCAAAATGATTGAGTAAATGACGAATTCAGCGTAGAGATCTGACCAAAACAAACCGAGTAGCGCAGCAGCCTGGAGCAACATGCCAAGGAAAAGAATGCGCTTTTTGTGAAACATATCTCCTAATCTCCCTGTAACGAGCTGTCCAAATCCCCAAACTCCCGGGTAAATAGCCGTGATAATCCCGATCTCAGCTAATGTGAAATTCCTGGCAGATAGAAGAATTGGGAAAAGTCCCCACATCATGCCATCGTTGAGGTTGTTGACTACTCCGGCTTGTGTGATGGAACTCAGGTTTTTGTTGAAAAGTGTGGTGTCAGCAAAGATGTTTTTGAGTCTGGGGAAATTGCTTTTAGCTGTTTCTTTGGCTACGTGATGCTTCGTGTCTTTTATTAGAAAAACACTACTGAAAAGTCCGAGTGCTATTAACCCAATCCCGATATAAAAAGGGTAGGGCCTGATTCCGTAATTGGAAGCAATAAACCCTGTAAGCATCGCCACCAGTGCAACAGCTACGTATCCCGCAGATTCATTTAATCCCATTGCCAATCCGCGGTTCTTTTCTCCCACGAGGTCGATTTTCATGACAACCGTACTGCTCCAGGCGAGTCCCTGGTTTATGCCCAGGAAGATATTTGCAGCGATAATCCAGTTCCAGTTATCAGCAAACATGAGAATGAATGGAACCGGAATAGCGAAAATCCAACCCAAAGTGAGCAGTTTTTTGCGTCCTGTTTTGTTGGCCAGCGCCCCAGCGTAGTAGTTGGAAACTGACTTGACAACTCCAAATACAGCAATGAAAGAAAGGATGGCTGTTTTGGCTGCGATTCCAAATTCTGCCTCAGCAACTTTTGGTAAAATGCTGCGCTCCAGGCCAACCATTCCGCCTACAAAGCCATTTATAATGACAAGAAGCGTAAATTGCTTCCAATTCTCTTTTAATCCCAGCTTTACATTTTCCATAGAGCGATAATTGGCTGCGAAAATAGATACATACTCAGGAACTCAAAGTGATGAAGGTTACTGGTCAGATCCATCACCAAAAATCAGCTGACTCCGCTTTTTGACGTCAATGAAGTCATTGTGTTCGTCAAATGAATCTGAGGCCATGTTCAAAACCATTTTTGCGTGGATTTTGACAGCTCTTTTGTAGTAAGGTCTGTGGGTGAATTCATGGATGGTGATAAGTGCTTCCAGTAATCGGATCACAACTGACGGACTACCACTTGCGAATTGTCTTATTTGATTAAAAGCTGCATCTAACATGCCTTCGTAAGTGAGCGCATCGGCAATTACACGGAGATCTCCATCTTCATTGTAACGATATTTTGAAGGGAACTTCACAGTTGTCAAATAACACATGGTAGAAGTGAGGTTATCAATACAGGAAATAGCTGTGTACGGATCGTTGACACCCGGTGAAAGGGCTCTGACCGCTATTTCAACCATTTGGTGGATGGAGTGCTCCAGCGTCCTGGTACTTGTTTCGGGTTTCACTGATAATAATTTGATTGGTGAAAAAATTGATTTGCTCATCTGAGAGTTCTTTGTTAGTGAAGATAGTGGCAGCTTCAACACTGAAAACGATATAGTCACCTGGTCTGTAATGCAGTTCAATGAGTCCGCTCATGTCATTGACCTTTTGTAAAAGTGAATCGTTGTTGATGTATTGTAAATAGCCGCTTTTAGGCGCTTTAATTTTAGTCTTATTCGAGTAAGATTCTTTGATTTCCTGTTCTTTTGGTTCGTGATCTTCACCGTGTTCCTCACCAATTTTTTCAGGGAATAAAACATTGAGGTTTTTATTGAGAGACTCGGAAATATCAGAGATGACTTTATCGGCCTGTATTGTGGTTGCGATGTGGTGAATAAAAACGATGAGCAGGATGATATTGGAAAGCGAAGCAAAGAGAGATAACAAAATGGAGATAGAGGGAAGGAAGTCCATATCACCGTTTTCTTTGATCGTATTGAGGACAATGAGGCAGTAGATGTAAGTTGCAACGTAAGAACCCAGCACAACCTGGTTGAGTCGGTCGTACATGAAGTTTTTGATGAGTCGTGGTCCAAATTGTGAAGAAGCAAGTGTAAGGGCAACGAGTGTAATCGAAAAAACAGTTCCGGCAACTCCAATCATCGCTCCTGAAATGGTGGTGAGAATGCTCCTTGCAGAGTCGGCACTATCGATAAATAAGTAGCGGCCTATACCACGATGCGATATTTCGACAATACCATCAATGTAAATCGAAATGATCGCTATAGCTATCGTTCCAACTATGATGAGAGAAGGAACAAACCAAAAGGTAGAAGTGAGTTGGTTCCAGAAAAAATTGAGCTTTTTCATAGCTCAGCTAAGATAGGGAAAGTTGATAAAGAGTCTGTAAAACTTTAAAATTTGAAATTCGTTTAAAAGTAATAACTTTGTAAGTACATCTATAATTATGGAAGTATCAGTAATCAAAATAGGAAACTCAAAAGGTATTCGATTATCTAAGGAACTCCTTAAACAATATCATATTGAAGATAAAGTCGAACTCATCTTTAAGAAAGGACATATAGTATTGAAACCTAAGAAAAAGCCACGTGAGGGTTGGGAAAAAGCCTTTGAAGAGATGCATAAACAGGGAGATGATAATCTATTGATTGATGATGTGTTTGAGGACGAAGATTTTGAGGAATGGTCATAAACCAATATCAGGTTGTAATAGTAAGTCTTGACCCTACAGTTGGTAGTGAAATTAAAAAGACCAGACCCTGTCTTGTTGTATCTCCTTATGAGATGAATAAGTCTTTGAAAACTATTGTTGTAGCACCAATGACCACGAGAATCAAGCCTTATCCTACAAGACTAAGTCTTACTAGTTCAAATGGAAAAGTTGGTCAGGCTGCAATTGACCAAATTAGAACAGTTGATAAAAAACGAATATTAAAGATTGCAGGTAAGATATCTGAAAAAGAAATAGAAGACTGCAAAAAGATAATAAAAGAAGTATTTCTTGATGAATAGTAAAAAAGCCGCAATAACGCGGCTTTTTTACTATTCAATAATATCACTCCCGATTACTTAAAAGAATCAGAAACCACGAGTTCTTTTGTCCCGTGACTCCAGTCGTAAAAGCCTTCACCGGATTTTACACCGAACTTGCCGGCAGTTACCATGTTCACGAGGAGCGGACAAGGTGCGTATTTTGGATTACCGAATCCTTCGTACATCACGTTGAGGATACTGAGGCAAACATCAAGACCGATAAAGTCTGCTAGTTGGAGTGGACCCATTGGATGTGCCATTCCGAGTTTCATCACAGTATCGATTTCCTCAACACCTGCAACACCTTCGTGAAGTGAGATAATCGCTTCGTTGATCATCGGCATCAAGATACGGTTCGCTACAAAACCGGGATAATCGTTTACTTCAGTTGGCGTTTTACCGAGTTTTTTCGAAAGATCCATGATGAGATTTGTCACCTCGTCTGATGTAGCATAACCGCGAATCACTTCAACCAGTTTCATAATCGGAACCGGATTCATGAAGTGCATTCCGATTACTTTATCAGGTCGGTTCGTTTGAGCCGCAATTTTTGTGATCGAGATTGATGAAGTATTCGATGCCAGGATTACATTGTCATCTGTTACTTCACTCAATTCTTTGAATATTTTGAACTTCAATTCAATATTTTCAGTAGCAGCTTCCACAACCAAATCAACACCTTTAGCACCTTCAGCCGTATTGGTGAAAGTCGTGATATTTCCCAGTGTTGATTCCTTATCACTCTCGCTGATCTTTTCCTTTTTGATCATGCGATCGAGGTTTTTCGTGATAGTCGCGATTCCTTTATCGAGCGAATCCTGCGAAATATCGATCAGTGAAACCGCATAGCCGGTTTGTGCAAAAACGTGTGCGATGCCGTTTCCCATCGTTCCGGCACCAATAACTGCAACTTTTTTAATATCTGCCATATTCTGTTTTATTTATTTCGAGTTTATCAAGTTTCAAAATTATACAAGCAAACAAACTAATTGTTGTTGAATCGTTCTTTTGCTTTCTCCTTTTTGCCCATAATTTGGATGTAGTAATTTACCGCGTCACTGCCCACTTTTTTGCGCTCTACATTGAGGTACGCCTCGTACTTTTTTGTTTTGAACCAACTCCATTTTACAATGTAAAAATTGAATTGTTCACGCGGATGAATATTGGGGTCACTTTTCATGAAATTAGCGAGAAATAGCGTATCGCCTCGTTTTACTTTCACCTCTTTTTCTTTAAAAGGCTCACCGCTTTGTTCCTTGTTGTGGATGAAAACTTTTACACTTCTTCCTGCATTGTTGTAAATGTAGTACTGGTGCTGGTATTCATCAACTTCCTGTGCATTTACGGTCAGAACCGAAAACACGCCACACAGCAAAGCGATTGTCATGATAGTAAAATTGTTGTTCATAGCGGTTGTTATTTTATTCACTTGCGAATTTCAAAGGTAAGTGAAACGTCAATCAGGAAAAAATTCCTGTAGATGAGCTTTGAGCTTTTGTTGAGGGAATATTCCTAATTTCGCAATCGTGCTGTCACATCTCAAAATATCGAACTACGCCATCATTGAGGAACTCGATGTTGCCTTTGAAAATGGTTTTGTCGTGCTCACCGGAGAAACGGGAGCGGGGAAGTCCATTATCCTGGGCGCTCTGGGACTTGTTCTCGGTGAAAGAGCTGATCTTTCGGTTCTGAATGTAAAAGAACAAAAAGCAATTATTGAAGCGGAGTTCGACATCAAAAATTACGGATTAAAACCGTTTTTTGAGATGCACAATCTCGATTTTGAACCGCTTACTATCGTGCGGAGAGAAATCACACCTTCAGGGAAAAGTCGTGCTTTTGTGAACGATACGCCTGTTAAGCTGAATGTTGTAAAAGAACTCAGTTCCAGGTTGATCGATGTGCACGCACAACACCAAACGTTATCCATTCAGCAATCTGATTTCCAGCTCGATCTGGTAGATCGTTTTGCCGGCATAGCAGACCCGGTTCGCGAATATGAGGCGGTTTACGATGGCTGGAAACAGGATCTGACCAGGTTGAATGAATTGCAGGAACAGGAAAAAGAAGCGCGAGCTCAGGAGGATTATTTCCAGTTTCAGTTTGATGAACTAGAAAAAGTGGATTTGTCTGCAGAGCAACACGAACAGGATGAAAGCGATTTACAACTACTGGAAAATGCTGAGGATATCAAACGCGCTTTTTACGAAAGCAGTGCCGGATTGAGTGAGGGAGATGGAAATGCATTGGAGCGATTGAGAGAAGTGAAGCAACTGTTGGGTGAAATCAAAGAGTTTGGTGACAAACCGGCTGAACTTTTCGAAAGACTGAACAGCAGCTTAATTGAACTCGAAGATATTGCACAGGAATTATCCAGTGAATCTGAAAATGTGGATCTCGACCCTGAACGACTCGAAGTTATTCGCGAACGAATGGATGAGGTGAACAGATTGATGCACAAGCACAATGTTCAATCGGTTAGTGAGCTGGATGAGTTGAAAAGCAATTTGTCTGATAAGCTCGAAAAAATGGGTTCGTTGAGTGATGAAATTGAGGATTTGACCAATAAAATTCAATTGGAGGAAGACGAACTTATAAAAAGAGCACAACAGCTATCAAAAGCACGGAATGATGCATTGAAGCCTCTTGGACAAAAGGTTGAGGAGTTGCTTCGAAAATTGGGCATGGAAAAAGCTGAGTTTGAAATTGATTGTCAGATCCAGGAGAACCCGGGGCCAAAAGGGATTGACGAGCTTACTTTTCTTTTCTCTGCCAATGCCGGAATGCCAAAACGGGAAATCAGTAAAGCAGCCAGTGGTGGTGAACTTTCCAGGTTGATGTTGGCGTTGAAATATATTTTGAGTCAGCACAAAAATCTACCCACGATTATTTTTGACGAAATCGATACGGGCGTTTCAGGAAAGATAGCCGGAATGCTCGGTAAAATGCTTCGGGATTTAGCCCAAAATATGCAGGTTTTTGCGATTACCCATTTGCCCCAGGTAGCAGGACAGGGAAATCAGCATTATCGGGTTTTCAAATACGAAGAGGGCGGACTCACAAAGTCCCAGCTCAAGTTATTGAGTGAGAATGATCGTGTCGATGAAATAGCTTCGATGCTGAGTGGTGAAGAGAGGGGAGAAGCTGCTGTTCAAAATGCCCGGGAATTACTAAAGTAAGTTGCTTTTAAATGTGCACCGTACCTACGGCACTTAGAGGAATAGAACTCTGGGTTTTAGCCCAGAGTATTTAACAATGAAATTATACATGAAGTGCTGTAAGCACGATCCACTAAAATTTCAACGTTAATTGCACGCCACTTCCCCGCGCTTTTTTCTCCAAATTACTCAATGTTAC